>JACDAS010000320.1 GCA_013695295.1 Actinomycetota bacterium
GGCCTCCGGCTAGAATCCCTTCGTGGCCGAGATCGGAACGATGCGCGTCAAGAGCGGCCTCGCCGAGATGCTGAAGGGCGGGGTGATCATGGACGTCACGACGGCCGACCAGGCGCGGATCGCAGAAGACGCGGGGGCGGTGGCTGTGATGGCGCTCGAGCGAGTCCCTGCGGACATCCGCCGGGACGGGGGCGTCGCGCGCATGGCCGACCCGGACAAGATCCGCGAGATCCAGGAGGCCGTGACGATCCCGGTCATGGCCAAGGCGCGGATCGGCCACTTCGTCGAGGCGCAGATCCTCGAGGCGCTCGAGGTCGACTACATCGACGAGAGCGAGGTGCTCACGCCCGCGGACGAGGAGCACCACATCGACAAGTGGAAGTTCAGGATCCCGTTCGTGTGCGGCTGCCGGAATCTCGGCGAGGCGCTGAGGCGGGTCGCCGAGGGGGCGGCCATGATCCGCACGAAGGGCGAGGCGGGCACCGGCGACATCGTCAACGCCGTCCGGCACATGCGCACGGTCTTCGGAGATGTCCGGCGGCTCGGTGCTCTCGACGCCGACGAGCTCTTCACCGAGGCCAAGAACCTCCAGGCGCCGATCGAGCTCGTGCGCTGGGTCGCCGAGCACGGACGACTCCCGGTGGTCACCTTCACGGCGGGCGGCATCGCCACCCCCGCCGACGCGGCTCTCTGCATGCAGCTCGGAGCCGACGGGGTGTTCGTGGGCTCGGGGATCTTCAAATCGCACGATCCCTCCCCGCGCGCGAAGGCGATCGTCGAGGCGACGACCCATTTCCGCGACGCCGAGGTTCTGGCGCGCGTCTCGCAGGGACTCGGCGATGCGATGAGCAGCCTCTCGACCGCGGGGCTCCGGCCCGAAGATCTGCTCGAGACCCGCGGCTGGTAGAGCCGTGTCCGGGCGGGCCAGGCCCGGCCCCGGAGAGATCTCTCCCCCGGGGGACCCCCGGTGTTCTTACCCCCGAGTTGATCGTAGTCGGCGGCGACGCGCCGATGGGTGACCGGACCGTGCCGGTTCTGTGCCCGTAACCCGGCGAGACCAACGGTGAAGGAACTCGCCGGGCGACACGTCGTCGTCACCGGCGGCGGGACCGGAATCGGCCGCGCGATCGCCGTGCGGCTGGCCGCTGAGGGCGCCAGCCTGACGCTGCTCGCCCGAGATGGGGAGCGGCTCGCCGGCGTCGCGCGCGAGCTCGGCGCGAGCTTCGCGGTCTGCGACGTCCGGGACCGCGAGCAGGTCGAGGCGGCTTTTGCCGAGGCCGCAGAGGAGCGCGGGCTCCTCCAGGGCCTCGTCGCGAACGCGGGTCTCGGCGGCCCGAACGAGCCGGGACGCGCGGATCGCTTCGAGGACCTCGTCGCCACGAACCTGCTCGGGACGTACTGGTGCGCGCGCGCCGCCGAGCGGCATCTGGCACCTGGCCCGCAGACGCGGCACCTCGTCGTCGTCGCGTCGATCCTGGCGCGAATCGGCGTCGCCGGCTACACCGGCTACTGCGCCTCGAAGGCGGGCCTTCTCGGGCTTGTGCGGTCGCTCGCCGCGGAGCTGGCACCCGAAAACGTCCAGGTGAACGCCATCTGCCCGGGCTGGGTCGACACCGAAATGGCGCGGACGGGCATCGAGCGTTTGGCGGAAGCCACCGGGCAGACCCACGAGGAGGCCTTTCAGGCCGCGATGGCCGAGGTCCCGCTCGGCCGCATGGGCAAGCCCGAGGACGTCGCCGGCACCGTCGCCTGGCTCCTCTCCGGCGACGCACGCGGCGTGACGGGACAGGCGATCGACCAGAACGGTGGCGCGTTCATGATCTAGCGCGCCGGCCCTGCCGACGGACGTCGGGCCCTGCCTACGCGCTCATGACGAAGCAGGCGTCGTGCGACGAGCGGGCGACGGTCTCGCGGCGAACGACGGAACCCGTGCGGTCGACGACGGTGAGCGTTCCCTGCTCGAGCGACGGGTTGAGCACGACGCCCCAGCCCTGCTGCACGTTGTACGAGCCGACCGGAACCGTGGCCGACCGCAGGCGGTGCCCGTCGAGGCGGTGGACGTGCAGGGTGCCGTCGTCGCCACTCGCGACGTACGCTCGGCCGCCGATGAAGGCGACGTGCTGCGGAGGCGCGTCCGCGGGCAGTCGACGGCGCACGCGATAGGAGCGCGCGTCGTAGATGCCGATCGTCCCGCGGTCGCCCGACGTGACCCAGACCTCGGCCCCGTTCGGCGAGAAGCCCACGTCGTGCGCGAGGTAGGGAGGGCGGAGGCGGCGGAGGATCCGGGGGCGCGCCGCCTCGCGGACGTCGAGTGCGACGACCTCTTCCGCCTTCGAGCCGAGGGCGACCCACAACCTCGTCCCCTGCGGGGCGACCGACACGTGCCGCGCAGGTCCTCCGAGCGGCACGCGCCGGATGATCTCCCCGTGAACGACGTCGACGACGACGATCCCTCCGGCGGCCGAATCGGTCACATAGGCGACGCGTCCGCCCGGGTGGAGCGCCGTGTAGCGGGGCTCGGCGAAGCCTCCCACTACCCGGCGGACGCGAAGGCGCCGTCCGTCGACGAGGCTGACCGCCCCTTCGGACGTGTGGGCAACGAGGGCGGAGGAGGCACCGACCCGCTCGATACTGCGGGGGCCGGCGATCGTCGGCACTCGGCGCAAGACGCGGCCGGACGCCAGCTCGACGGCGACGACGTGCGACTCGAGGTCCGCGGTCACCAGCGCGAGCGGCGTACCGCCGACCGTGCCCGCGAAGGCGCGCGGCGCGACGACGAGCCCGAGCCCCGCGACGAGCAGCTGGCGGCGGTTCACACACCCTCTACGAACGCCGGAGCTCGAGAAGTCCGTCCGTAGAATCCTCGGCGTGAGAATCGGCGTCCTGGCAGTCCAGGGGAACTTCCGCGAGCACGGCGCCGTGCTGCGCCGGCTCGGCGTCGAGGCGGTCGAGGTGCGCAAGCCGGAGGAGCTTCGTGGTCTCGACGGTCTCGTCA
>JACDAS010000123.1 GCA_013695295.1 Actinomycetota bacterium
GTGTCGTGGACGGCGCGGCAGCAGGCGTGGCTGATCACGAGCGGGGTATCCCGGGAGCGTTCGACGACGTCCGCGAACGTCCGCTCGGAGGCGTGGGCGAGGTCGAGGATCGCCCCCAGGTCGACCAGGCGGTCGACGAGCTCCCGTCCGAGCGCGGTCAGCCCGCCCGGCTCGGCGAGGCCGTCGGCGAACGCGTTCCTGCGGTTCCACGTCAGGCCGACCATCCGCACGCCGAGCGCCCAGAAGGCCTCGACGAGCTCGGGCCGGTTCCCGAGCGGCTCGACGCCCTCGAGCGAGAGCATCAGCCCGATTCCCTCGCCGTCCACGTCCGCGCGAGCGCAGACCGACCGCACCCGGCCCGCGTTCAGCCTCAGAGCCCGGTGAAAGGCGGCGACGTGTCGCAGGGCGACACGCGTCGCCGCGTCGGGCAGATACTCCAGTTCGACGAACACCGGGCAGACCTGGAGCCCGACCCGGCCCCGCTCGAGGACGGGCAGCCAGTGCTCGGCGAACGGGTTCTCCTCGCCCTCGTCCTCGCGCCAGGCGACCTCGAGCAGGAGGTCGGAGTGCGCGTCGGCGAGCAAGCTGTCACTGTAGCTCCGTGCAGAGCGCGCTTCCCGAGGGCGTGGAGCTTCGCGGCCCGGAGGCCCCGGACGTCGTCGGCCCCGACGCCCTCGCCTTCGTGCTCGACCTCCACCGGAGCTTCGACCCGCGCCGGCGGGAGCTGCTCGGCCTCAGGCGAGATCGCGAGGAGCGGATTCTCGCGGGCGAGCTGCCGGACTTCTTGCCCGAGACCCGCGAGATACGCGAGGGCGACTGGCGGGTGGCCGAGGCGCCGGCCGACCTTCAGGACCGCCGCTGCGAGATCACGGGCCCGGTCGACCGGAAGATGATGATCAACGCGCTCAACTCCGGGGCCCGCGTCTTCATGGCCGACTTCGAGGACGCCAACTCGCCCTCGTGGGCGAACGTCGTCGACGGGCAGCGGAACCTCCGCGACGCCGTACGGCGCACGATCTCCCTGGACACGGGGGAGAAGTCCTACCGCCTGGGAGAGGAGCTCGCGACGCTCGTCGTGCGACCGCGCGGCTGGCACCTGCACGAGAAGCATGTCCTTGTCGACGGCGCGCCCGTCTCGGCCAGCCTCTTCGACTTCGGGCTCGCCGTCTTTTACAACGCCCGGGAGCTGCTCGAGCGCGGAAGCGGCCCCTACTTCTACCTGCCGAAGCTCGAAACTCACCTCGAGGCGCGGCTCTGGAACGAGGTCTTCGTGGCCGCGCAGGCCTCACTCGGCGTCCCGCGCGGCTCGATCAAGGCGACGGTCCTGATCGAGACGATCCTCGCAGCCTTCGAGATGGAGGAGATTCTCTACGAGCTCCGCGAGCATTCGAGCGGGTTGAACGCGGGCCGCTGGGACTACATCTTCAGCGTGATCAAGAAGTTCCGGAACCGGCCGGAGTTCGTGCTGCCGGACCGCGTGCAGGTGACGATGGGGGTGCCGTTCATGCATGCGTACACAGAGCTGCTCGTGAAGACGTGCCATCGGCGGGGCGCCCACGCGATCGGCGGGATGGCCGCCTTCATCCCGAGCCGCCGCGACCCCGAGGTGAACGAGCGAGCGCTCGAGAAGGTCACAGAGGACAAGGAGCGCGAGGCCGCCGCCGGCTTCGACGGCACGTGGGTCGCACATCCCGATCTGGTCCCCGTGGCGACCGCAGTCTTCGACCGCGTCCTCGACGGCCGGCCGAACCAGGTCGGGCGGCTCCGCGAGGAGGTGTCGATGACCGCGGCCGACCTGCTGGACGTCCAGGCGACCCCGGGCGAGGTCACCGCCGAAGGAGTCCGCACGAACGTGAGCGTCGGCGTCCGCTACCTCCATGCGTGGCTCGCCGGCACCGGCGCGGCCGCGATCGACAACCTGATGGAGGATGCGGCTACCGCCGAGATCTCGCGCTCGCAGATCTGGCAGTGGGTTCGCCATGGGCGCATCGAGCGGGGTCAGGTCGTGCGCGAGCTCGACGCCCTCGGCAGCGAGTACGCAGAGGCACGGGAGCTGTTCGAGCAGGTCGCCCTGGCCGAGGACTACGTCGACTTCCTGACGCTGCCGGCGTACGACCGCCTGGACTGATCCTCTCCTAGAGCCCGAGCAGTCCCGCTGCCTGCTGCACCGCCGGATCGTCCTCCCGCAGGGCTCGCACGTCCTGGAGGCGCAGCAGCGCTGCCGCGCGGTCGAACAGCGTCGCGTTCGCCCAGAGGGACTCGTAGGTCGACCACCACCGCAGGCCGGCGGCCCCCTGGCCGTGGAGCGCGAGCGCCTGCGGCTGTGTCACCTCCCTTGAGCGGGTCGCGACGAGAGACGGCCGCAGCCCGTTCACGGCGAGCACGGCGGGCTCGTCGAGGTCGACCAGCCGGGCACGGTCGGGGAGCTCGATCGCAGCGAGCGCCAGCGGACGGCCGCGCCGGACGAGCATCGACGGGAGGAGCCGCTGCCCGCGGAACCGAGCGAGCTGCTCGACGACCGCCGAGACCTCCCGGTCGGCCAGGTAGAGGCAGCCGTAGACGTCCGGATTGTCGTGCCGCCCCTCGCCCTGGAAGCTCCGCGGGAACCAGAGCGCCCCGTCCGGCTCCGCCATCCCCGCCCGCCTCGCCCAGGCGAAGCAGCGGTGGAGGATCACGCGAAGGAGTCGGCCCGCTCGGCGCGGATCGCGCGCATCAGCTCCTCGGCTCGCCCGGCCCGCACGAGCTCGATCGGCCGCCGGTCGCCGAGATTCGGGTTCAGCCCGAGCAGCCAGGCTCGCGCCGTATCGGGCTCGTAGAGCCTGAGCAGACTCGACCAGACCAGCTCGAGGAGATCGACCTTCTCTGCGTTCAGCGGATCGATGCCGGCACCCTTCAGCCAGCGCGTCACCTGCGAGCGGCTGACGCCGAGCAGGTCGGCGAGCCTCGCGTTCGACTGGAAGTCGACCCGCAGAGCGTCGACCTTCGCGGCGGTTGCGACCGGCATCAGGTTTGATCTTAGCGCAACAGAAACTGTTGCGCGCACTAGCGCTCGAGAAAGACCGCCAGCGTCGCCGTGAAGCCGTGCAGGAAGGCGCGGCCCCCGACGGGGCCGATCTCGCCGCCGCAGAAGAATCCGGCGAGCGCGGGGCCTCCCAGAGCCGCTGTCACGGCGCGCGCGTCATGGTCGGGCTCGGCGAACATGTGGGTGCCCCGGCCGTTGCAGGTGAACAGGAGCGCGCCGGCGGGGCGGCTGCCCCGCACCGCGAGGTCGAGCGCCTCGCGCAGGTCGTCATCGGCACTCGCTGCGTCGCGGACGTGGAGTCGCACGGTCTGCCCGACCCGGACCTGCTCGCCGAGCGCGATCGAACCCTCGTCCTCGTCGGCGGCGAGCAGGCCGCGCATCAGGTAGTCGCCCCGGCCGTAGTCGGCCTTGTTCTCGTCGATCACGATCCCGGCGAGGAGTCCCTGGACGGCGAGCAGCTGCTCCCGCGGCGGGAGCGAGCCGAGCTGACTCTTGACCCACTCGAGCGCCGGCTGCCCGGCGAGCTCGTACACGACGTTGCCCTCGGCTTGCGTGATCACGGCCTCCCGCCCGACCGGTGCGCAGCCCTGGCTGACCACGGTGGCGACAGGCACGCCCGATACGACCGCTCCGACGGCACCCCCCTCGTGGGCGTCTCCGTCGACGAGGAGGGCCTGCGTCCCGGGCCCGCTCGCTCCCGCCAAGCCGCCGACGAGCGGCAGGTTCGGGTGTTCCTCGTTCAGCCTCGCCAGGAAGCCTCCAGCCGGGAAGGTGTAGGGGTCGACGAGGCAGACGACGAGATCCGGCCCGTCCAGGTCCGGGAACCCGGCGACGCCGACTCCCTCCGGCGTGCGGATCGCGCGCGCGTGAAACGGGGCGATCGACGCGCCCGGCAGGCTCGCGGCCCAGACGGCGGCGGCCGGGCCGTCCTGAACCTCGACCTCGCCGGCCACGACACCGTCGGCGACGCAGCCGAGGAGATGCCTGGGTTCGAGGCCGGCCCGCACCGCCGCGGCGGCCTCGGCGGCCTGCTCCGCGTACCCGGCCGAGAGGAAGCAGAACGCGAGGTCGACCGGCTCGCCGCCGAGTGCGGCACGGGCCCCTCCTGCCGCCTGCGCGGCGGCCTCGGCCGCGCCCGGAGCCGTGCCCAGTCCGACTCCGATCCGCGTCGTCCGGGTCGCCTCGCCCACGGGCCAAGTCTACGATGGCGACCGTGGACACCCACCTCGCCGTCACGAGCAGGCGCGACGAGCGCCACTACGCCCACCGGCCCCTGCCGGCCGGGCTCGTCGAGCGGATCCTGGACGCGGGACGACTCGCGGGGAGCGCAAGGAACCGGCAGCCGTGGCGCTTTCTGGTCGCAGACACGCCGGCACTCCGGGACGCCCTCGCCGAGACCGTCTACGCGCCCGAGAACGTGCGCACCGCTGCGCTCGTCGTCTCGATCGCCGTCGCCGGCAAGGGGCCGACGGCCTTCGACGCCGGCCGCGCCGCGCAGAACATGCTGCTCGTCGCCTGGAACGAGGGCGTCGTCTCGACGCCGAACGGCCTCGCCGATCCCGAGCGGGCAGCCCGGCTCCTCCGGCTCGCCGGCGAGGAGAAGCTCGCGATCGTGCTCAGCTTCGGCTTTCCCGCGCGGGCGAGGGACCCGCAGTCACGCTCACCCGAGGAGTGGAGCGCGCGGGCAGGTCGCAGGCCGCTCGCCGAGGTGGTGGAGCGCCTCTAGACCTCGAGGACGAGCTTCCCGAACTGGTCGCCGGAGCGCATTCGCTCGTGCGCCGCTGCTCCCTCGGCCAACGGCCTGACGCTGTCGATCACCGGGGCCCACCGCCCGAGCTCGATCGAGCGGAGCAACCCGCGGAAATCCTGGGGCGAGCCCATCGTCGTGCCGAGGATCGACTGGTGGTTCAGGTAGACGCCGCGCACGTCGAGCTCGACCGACGGCCCACCCGTCGCCCCGAACACGACGAGCCTGCCGCCCTTGCGCAGGC
>JACDAS010000015.1 GCA_013695295.1 Actinomycetota bacterium
CGCGCAACTACTGGCGCGGATAACACGGGGAGCCCGTGGCTCCCCAGTGGCCCCTCTAGGTAACGGGGAACCACCTTGGCGAGCATTCCTCCTGACCCAGCGAACGTCCCCGCCGCCGGAGCCGGGCTTGGCCCGGCGGGAGGCTCACCTCGGCTCTCTCGCCAGCCCCGCGAAGGAGGGGTCCCACAGGGGAACCATGGGTTCCCCTGTGCCCAAGGAGGGGGTCCATGGGGGAACCCTGGGTTCCCCCATGCCCTCAGCCGTGGATCGAGGCGATCAGGGGGATGATCAGGATCGCGACGATATTCGAGATCTTGATCATCGGGTTGATCGCCGGGCCGGCGGTGTCCTTGTAGGGATCGCCGACCGTGTCTCCGGTCACCGACGCGGCGTGGGCGTCCGAGCCCTTGCCGCCGTAGGCGCCGTCCTCGATCAGCTTCTTCGCGTTGTCCCAGGCGCCGCCGCCCGAGGTCATCGAGATCGCGAGGAAGAGGCCGGTGACGATCGTGCCGATCAGCAGGCCGCCGAGCATTCGCTCGTTGATCAGGCCGACGATGATCGGGAACGCGACGGGGATCAGCGCGGGGGCGAGCATGCGCTTGATCGCCGAGTTCGTGACGATGCCGACGGCGCGGCTGTAGTCGGGCCGCTGCGTGCCCTCCATGATCCCGGGCATCTCCCGGAACTGGCGCCGCACCTCGGTCACGACGAGCCCGCCGACGCGCCCGACCGCCTGCATCGCGAGCGAGGCGAACAGGAACGGCATCAGGCCGCCGACGAAGAGACCCGCGATCACCCACGAGTCCTCGAGGTTGAAGGAGCGAGTGAGCCCCTCCTCGCTGAGGCCCGTCGTGTAGCTGTCGAAGAGCACGAGCGCCGCGAGCGCGGCGGAGCCGATCGCGTAGCCCTTCGTGACCGCCTTCGTCGTGTTCCCGACCGCGTCCAGCGGATCGGTGATCGCGCGCACGGACTCGGGCATGTCCGCCATCTCGGCGATACCGCCCGCGTTGTCCGTGACGGGACCGTAGGCGTCGAGCGCGACGATCAGCCCGGTCATCGAGAGCTGCGCCATGACCGCGACCCCGATGCCGTAGAGGCCAGCGAAGTGGTTGGCGATGAGGATCCCGGCGGCGAGCACGATCACCGGCGCCGCGGTCGCCTGCATGCCCACGGCGAGCCCTTCGATGATGTTCGTCGCGTGGCCGGTCTGCGAGCTCTTCGAGATCGACTTGACCGGCCCCCAACGGGTGCCGGTGTAGTACTCGGTGATCGCGACGAGCAGGAAGGTGACGACGAGACCGGTCAGAGCCGCGACGTAGAGATCCTGGAAGTCGTACTTGCCGCCGTCGAAGGCCAGCGTCACCGGAATGAAGCCGAGCGCCGAGAGCACCGTCGCGACGAGGATCGACTTGTAGAGCGCGTTCATGATCGAGCCGCCCCGCCCGATCCGGGCAAAGAGCGTGCCGATCACCGACGCGAGAATCGAGACGGCGCCGAGCGCGAGCGGATACAGGGCGAGGTCCGAGGAGGGGAAGGCGGTCCCGAGCAGCATCACCGCGACAGCGGTGACCGCATAGGTCTCGAACAGGTCGGCGGCCATCCCCGCGCAGTCGCCGACGTTGTCGCCGACGTTGTCCGCGATCACAGCGGGGTTCCGGGGATCGTCCTCGGGGATTCCGGCCTCGATCTTCCCGACGAGGTCGGCGCCGACGTCCGCCGCCTTGGTGTAGATCCCGCCGCCGAGGCGCGCGAAGACCGAGATCAGCGAGCCGCCGAACGCGAGCCCGACGAGGTCGTCGATCGCCGAGTCGGCCGAGTTGTCGACCCAGCCCGTGAGCA
Source organism: Actinomycetota bacterium (assembly GCA_013695295.1). Taxonomy (GTDB): domain Bacteria; phylum Actinomycetota; class Thermoleophilia; order Gaiellales; family Gaiellaceae; genus JACDAS01. The sequence goes on from JACDAS010000015.1 coordinate 1,840, forward strand.
CCCAGTAGTAGCCGGCGACGCCGAGCAGGCCGAGCCCCACCACCAGGAGGCCCGTGACCGAGCCGGCACGGAACGCGACGTTGAGCGCGGGCCGGAGGCCATGCCTGGCCGCCTCTGCCGTGCGCACGTTCGAGCGGACCGCGACGTTCATGCCGATGAAACCGGCGGCGGCCGAGAGGAGCGCGCCGACGAGGAAGCCGATCGCCGTCCCCCAGCCGAGCTTGCTGTAGAAGCCAAGGGCGAGAAACGGGACGACTGCGACGATCGCGATCGCCGTGTACTGGCGCCGGAGGTATGCCGCGGCTCCCTCCTGGATCGCGCGGGCGATCTCCTGCATGCGCTCGTTGCCGGCGGGCTGCGCGAGCAGCCAGAAGGTCAGCCCGATCCCGTAGGCGACGGCGACTACCGCGCAGATGAGCGCGAGCAGCACCGGGTGGTCACTGAAGAAGTCGATCAACCTTCCCCCTCACAAAGTCGGCGCCGAGCGGCTCGACGCGGGTGGTTCCTGTTTCACAAGCTCGGGGAGCCTAAACGACGCGCGAGTTCCGCGGCGCGCATGTCGAGCGTCCGGGGCTTACGACCCGACGCGGGCCGTCGTCCGGCTTCTGAGCAGCCGCAGCACGTGCTCCGATCCCACCGCGAGCGGCCAGGCGACCCGGCCGCCGGAGTCGACCAAAACGGCGCTCGGAGTGCCGGCAAACCGCAGCGCGCGGGAGGCTTCCCCCTCCGCGTCCACCAGCACCGGCGACGCGAATCCTTCCTCGCGGATCTCGCCCTCCTCCCCGGAGGCGACGACGACGAGCCGCGGGGCGTCGGGCGGGCGGTCGGCCTCCCACTCGAGCAGCTCCTCGTGCATCTCGCGGCAGAAGCCGCAGGACGGGCTCCAGAAGAGAAAGAGCGTGTCGGCGCCGCGGTAGTCGGCCAGCGAAGCGGCTCGACCGTCGAGGTCCCGGAGCGCCACCTCGGGCACCGGCTCGCCGATCGGGATCCCCCACTCCGAGGCGAAATCCCCGATCGCGTGGTTGACCAGGTGCAGGATCGCGTCGCTCCCGGCCGCGAGCGAGCTCTCGATCCGCCCGTCCAGTCCGATCAGGACGGCGCTCGGGGTGCCCGTGCCCGCGTAGAGCTCGTACAGCGTGCGCTCCTCGTCCGCAAGCACGAGCTCGAGCGCGTGCTCCTCCGCTTTCGCTTGGCTGTCGAGCGCAGGCCCGCCGCTGACGAGGGCGACGGTCAGCGCGTCGGCGTGCTCGCGCTGCCACCGTGCCACGTCCGGCATCAGCGCCTGGCACGGCCCGCAGCCAGGGTCGGTGAAGAGGAGCACGACCGGCTTGGCCGCCGCGAGCAGCCCGGCCAGAGTCACCTCGTCGCCGTCCGTCGTCGGGACCGAGAACCCCGGAGCGGGGCTCCCGATCGCGAGCCCGGGTTCCTGCTCCGCCGACAGGTCGACGAGGCCGTCAGACGCGATCGCTGCCTCGAGCCGTTCGAGCCGGACGAGGAGCCTGCCTTGGCCTCGGAGCGCCTGGAGCGCCAGCCAGGCGGCGGCGAGCGCGAGAACCGTCGCCGCTGCCGCAGCGCCGACCGCGGCCCGGCCGGACGTGTCGAGGCGACCGATCCACGAGCTGGCGCTCGTCCCAGCGTCGTCTCGCCAGGCCACGAAGGTCACGAAGCCTGCGAGCGCGGCGAGCGCGAGGTTCCGGGCCAGCGTCCGCCAGCCCGCGGGCTCGGAGTGGAGCTGGCCGAAGCAGTGGCAGTCCGGCGCCCGCCCGCGGGCGACGCTGACCCCGATCGCCACCGCGAAGGCGAGTAGCAGAACGAGCGCCCCCGCGGCCGCCCAGGGCGCCGAGGCCGCGGGGAGCAGGAAGAGGGCGACGGCGAGCTCGGCGACCGGCAGCGCGAGGG
>JACDAS010000072.1 GCA_013695295.1 Actinomycetota bacterium
GGCCGGGACCGACTTCGGGCTCTCGTCAAGGTACCTCACCCTCCGGAGGCGGGCACGGACGGATGCGGAGGCTCTCGCGGCGATCCGCGAGAGCGCCCAGGGCAGCCGCCCGATCGTCTTTCCGGAGCGCGACGAGCACGTGGAGCTGATCGTCCGGAACTGGGACGAGATCCGAGCGATCGCCGAGCTGCCGCTCCCGGGCGATGCAGAGGTGGTGAGGCGACTCAGGCGCAAGGAACTGTTGCCCATGATGGCAACAGAGTCGGACGTTCCGGCCCCGAAGACGGTCTGGGCCTCGAGCGAGGACGCCATCCGCGGAGCCGGGCTTCGGCCGCCGTTTCTCGTCAAGCCCGCCGAGGGTCAGGGGTTCGCGCTCGCGTTCGGCCACAAGGTGGTCGTGTCGAGCACGGTCGACGAGGCCGTCGCGGCCTGGCGCCGGGCGCGCGAGCACGGCTTCGAGACGATCGTCCAGGAGTTGATCCCCGGCTCGCACGAGCACGTCTTCTCGCTCTTCACGTACATCGGGCGCGAAGGGGAGCCGCTCGCGAGCATCGTGGGTCGCAAGGTGCGGCAGGGGCCGCTTCGCTTCGGCACGAGCGCCGTCTTCGAGGCGAGGCACGACCCGGACGTCCACTCGCTCGGGCACCGCCTGCTCCGCACGGCTGGCTACCGCGGCTTCGCCCACGTCGAGTTCGCGCGCGACGCGCGGGACGGGCGCTTCAAGCTGCTCGAGGTGAACACGCGCCTGCCCGTCTGGGCGGGCCTCGGCATGACCCGAGACTTCGACATGGCGCGGCTGGCCTACGACGACCTGAGCGGGCGCCCCGTCGAGCCGCTCGGGCGGCTGGCGGACGGGACGACCTGGATCTACCTCGGCAAGGACGTCTGGGTGTCTGCGCAGATGGCCCGGCGCCGCGAGCTGGGCGCGCTCGGGTTCCTGCGGCCCTACGCCCGCAGCCGCAAGGTCCGCGCCACGCTCGCGCTGGACGACCTCCGGCCCGCCTTCGGCTCGCTTGGCTATCTGCGCTCGCGCGCGGGCTAGCGAGAACCCCTACCGCGTCCCCTCGACGCGCTGCCAGACTCCCGGGACGCCGAAGCGCGCGTAGCGCACGAGCGAGGCCACCGTCGCCCACGTGACCAGCGTGTAGTAGTAGGCGAGCGAGGCGCCGGGGATCCGGAGCCGCCGCCGCCCCAGCGCCGCGAGCGCGAGGAACAGGCCCTGTGCGATCAGGATCAGGTCGTAGACGATCCCCTCGCGCACGAGCGCCACGTTCGTCGCGAGGAGCACGAGATGGAGGATCCCGCTCGCGTAGCGCAGGAGGCGATGGGAGACCAGCTCGACCCAGTAGACCGGCGTGAGCTGCCGGAACATGCCGCCCTGGAAGACCGTCAACCAGCACCACTCGAACATGCGCACCTTGCGCCGGTACTCGTCCTCCTGCTCCGCCGAGGGCTTCTCGAAGGCGAGGGCCTCGGGCTCGTACACCGCCCGCTTGCCCCGCTGAACCATCTTGTACGGGAAGCCGAGATCGTGTCCGAACCGGTGCTCGATGTAGTCGGCAGCCCGCACCGCGCAGATCGAGCCGTTTCCGCCCGTCACGGAGCCGAGCAGCGACTCGCGCTCGCGCACCCACAGCTCGTAGCGCCAGTAGGCGCCCTCGCGGTTCGAGCCGTCAGCACGCTGCAGGCGAAGCCGACCACAGACGTACGCGACGTCCGGGTCGGCGAAGTTCTGGACGAGCTTGCGAAGGGCGTCGGTCGCCCAGGTGGCGTTCGCGTCCGAGAACGCGAGGATCTCGCCGCCAGCCTCCCGGTAGGCCCGGTTCTGTGCGGCGAGCTTCCCGCCGCGCTCGTAGCGGAGCAGGCGGATGCGGGGATCGCGCGCCGCGAAGGCCTCGACCAGGGCATCCGTGCCGTCGGTGGACGCGTCGGAGGCAATCAGGATCTCCAGTCGCTCGGCGGGGTAGTCGAGGGCGAGCAGGTTCTCGAGCCGCCGCTCGATCACGTCCTCCTCGTCGTGGGCCGCGACGATGACGGTGACCGTAGGCGTGAGGTCGCTCTTACGGACGAGCCTCGGCCGCAGGCGCGCGAGCAGGGCTGCGAAGAGCGGGTAGAGCCCGTGGGCCCAGACGAGCAGGCCGAGGCAGAGCCAGAAGAGCACCTCGAGGACGATCATGCGAGCCTCGCCGCCGGCGCGGAGGCCCGGTGGAGGAACTTGCACGAACCTGGTGCGGATTCGGCACCCATGGGTGCGCTCTTCTCGACTACGCTCATTTGCGGGGGAAACACCATCAGGGGGCCCCCGGGGGGGACCCGATTTTCGGAGCTGCTCACGCCGGCGCAGCCGCTTCCCCCGACCCCGCCCCGGCACCGGGGCCGCCGCGCGGAGCGACCCGGCGCCCGAAGACGATCGGGAGCGCGACGATCAGCATCAGGAACACGTAGAAGTAGTAGAAGGTCATCGTCAGGTAGAAGGCGTTCGCGGCCATGATCCCCGCGAGCGCAGCGGTCATGCCCCACGCGAGCGGACGAAGCCGGGCCGCGACCTCGTCGCCCTGCGCGGCGAGGTGCTGCCCGAGCCGGCGGGCGGCGTGCAGCCTGGAGAAGAAGTAGACGAGGAAGGAGCCGTACACGAGCGCGCCGGCGATCCCGGTCTCGACGAAGAGCGCCACGTAGTACGAGTGCGGGCCCCAGTTCGTCCGCCCGGTGACGAGCTCGTAGTAGACGGAGAAGCTGTTCAGACCGAGCCCCAGGAACGGGTGCTGGTGCAGGATCTGCGGGATGAAGTCGTAGATCCCGAAGTGGGTCGAGGTCGTCTCGTCGCCCGTCTGGACCCGGCTCGCGACGACGGTCTCGACGTAGTCGTAGCGCGCGAGCGCGACGACGGCCAGCACCGCGGCCGCCCCCGCGAGCGGTACCAGGACGGCCCTCGAGGTGAGCTTGCGACGGTACGGAATCGCGAGCACGAGCAACCCCACGCCGAGCCCGAGGAACCCGCTCCGCGAGAGCGTCGCCAGCTCCATCAGCAGCAGGAAGGGCAGGAGGACCGCAAGCCTCGTCCGCCACCGGTGCCCGGGCTCCAGGCGCAGGTAGAGCGGCGTCAGCACGAGCAGCGGGATCAGCAGCACGATCGCGAGGTGGCTCGGATCGCCCGTAAGGGCGTTCGGCCGGTAGACATTCGTGCCGTTCACGACCCCGTAGAGGTTGATTGCGCTCGCCCCGCCGGTGAGCGGCCGCAGGAAGAGATCGTCGAGATTCCCGCCGGTCTGGGCCACCGCGAGCTGGAGAACACCGTAGACCGCGTTGACCGCGATGCCCGCGATCAGGACGCCGAGCGTCCGCCAGTAGAAGTCCTCCGAGCGTCGCGCCAGGTAGGCGACGCCGACCAGCAGGAAGCCGTAGTGGATCAGGAACTTGACGAGCCCCTTGACGAACTGCTCCACGGCCTGCTGGGTCTCGAGGTTGTAGAACCCCGTCAGGTAGACGAGCAGGAACGCGGCCAGGAACGCGAGCAGGACGACCTCGCTCCGCGGCAGCAACCGGCGCGGCCGCCCGGCCCGGCCCGCGAGCCACGCGACGACGAACAGGCTGCCGAGCACGTCCGGCAGGTTCACCGCGCCTGCGACTTCCCAGTGGATCTTCTCGAAGCTGACCGAGAAGACCGTGGCGAGGAACAGGAGGTCGACCAGCTTCTTTCCGGTCACGACGCGACCCTCCAGAGCAGCGCGGCAAGCTCCTCGGTTCGAGCCCGCCTCGAGAGTCGCTCCCGCACCTCCGCCGAGAGCGGCGTCCCTTCGAGCGACCCCGCCCGCCAACGGGCCACGAGCCGCTCGAGCGCCGCGCCGATCGCCGGCACGTCGTCGGGTCCGACGATCTCGGCGGCACCCGTGTCCCGGAGCAGGCCGGCCGCGGCTCCCTCGGGCGGGACGACCGCGAGGATCGGGCGCTCCGCCGCCAGGTACTCGAAGACCTTTCCCGAGAGCACTCCGCGCCCGCGGCCGTCGGCCTCCGGGATCAGCAGCAGCAGCGCCTCCGAGTCGCGCTGGAGCTCCAGCGCGGCCCGCCTCGGCACGTGAGGCCAGAGCTCGAGCCGGTCGCCGAGCCCGAGCCCCTCCGCCCACTCGCGGTCGGCTGCGCGGAAGCCGCCGACGAAGCGCGCGACCACGTCGGTCCCCGAGCCGGCCAG
>JACDAS010000080.1 GCA_013695295.1 Actinomycetota bacterium
GATCACTACGGCCCGCCCGGCGAGAATCACGGTGACGCCCGCCCTCCGATTCGCGCGGGGCTGGCGGCGCAGACGGGCGCGCGGGTAACCCGCACGCCCTGAAGCCGGCACCGCAAGCGGCGCCTCACGGGACGCCCTCGAGGACGTCGGCGGGGTCGACGATCTCGCCCGTGACCGCCGCGGCCGCGGCGACCCAGGCGTTCGCGAGGTAGACCTCGGACTCCGGCGAGCCCATGCGGCCGCGGAAGTTGCGGTTCGTGGTCGTGATCGCCACCTCGCCGCCCGCGAGGATGCCGTTGCTGCCGCCGAAGCAGGCGCCGCAGGTGGGGGTCGAGACGATCACGCCGGCGGCGACGAACGCGTCCAGCAGCCCCTCGGCGAGCGCAGCCCGGTAGACCCGCTGCGTCGCGGGGACGACGATCACCCGCACGCCGTCCGCCACGCGACGGCCGCGGAAGACGTCCGCCGCCTGCCGGAGGTCGGTCATCGTGCCGTTGCCGCAGTTCCCGATGTAGACCTGGTCGATGCGCCGGCCCCGGGCCTCCTCGAGCGGCACGACGTTCGCGGGCGAGTGCGGCAGCGCGACGAGCGGCGGCGTCGAGCCGAGGTCGACGGTGACGCGACCGGCGATCTCCGCGTCGGGGTCGCTCCGCTCCGCCGTCCACGGGCGGTCGGTCCGACCCTTCAGGTACTGCGCCGCGGTCTCGTCCGCGGGGAAGAGGCCCGTCTCCGACCCGGCCTCGACGGCCATGTTCGCCACGGCCAGCCGCTCGTCGATCGACAGCGCCTCGGCGCCCGGACCGACGAACTCGAGCGTGTGGTTCGTGCCGCCCGCGACGCCGAGCTGCAAGAGGACCGCGAGGATGATGTCCTTGCCCGAGACGTAGGGGCGCTTCACGCCGACGATCTCGACCTGGATCGTTGCCGGCACGGCCTGCCAGAACTCACCCGTCGCGAGGCAGGCCGCGATGTCGGTCGAGCCGAGGCCGGTGCCGAAGGCCCCGAGAGCGCCGAGCGTGCACGTGTGCGAGTCGCCGCCCGCGATCACCGACCCCGGCACGACCCAGCCGTCCTCCACGAGCACCGTGTGCTCGATCCCGCCGCGGCCCTGGTCGTAGAAGACGACTCCCTGCTCGGCAGACCACTCGCGCAGCAGCTGCTGCAGCCGAGCGGAACGGGCGTCCTTCGCCGGCACGAAGTGATCCGGGATCACGACCACGCGCTCAGGATCGAAGACGCGCTTCGCGCCCATTCGCTCCATCGTGCGGAACGCAAGCGGCCCCGAGATGTCGTTCGCCATCACGAGGTCGCAGCGGACGACGACGACGTTCCCCGGGTGCACCTCGTCCGGCGTGTCCGTGTGCGCGCGGAGGATCTTCTCGGTGAGCGTCAGGCCCACAGCGCGACGATACTACCGCCGTAGTAAGGCATTAGGATCGGCCCGGATGCTGAGAACGACGGTCGTTGGCAGCTACCCGCAGCCGGAGTGGCTGATCGACCGCGCCGGACTCGGCGCCCGGCTTCCGCCGCGGGTGCGCGCGCGGGAGCTCTGGCGCGTCGAGCCGGAGCTCCTCGAGGGGGCCCAGGACGACGCGACCCTGCTCGCGATCCGGGACATGGAGCGCGCCGGGCTGGACGAGATCACCGACGGCGAGATGCGCCGCGAGAGCTACTCGAACTGGTTCGCGACCTCCCTCGAGGGGATCGACCTCGACGTCCCGGGCGTCGCCCTCGACCGCACGGGGCACGAGAACCCCGTGCCGAGGATCGTCGGGCCGGTCCGGCGGCCCCGGCCGGTCGAGGTCCGCGACGTCGAGTTCCTGCGGGCCAACAGCGACCGCAGCATCAAGATCACGCTCCCCGGGCCGTTCACGATGAGCCAGCAGGCCCAGGACGATCACTACGGCAGCCGCCGTGCGCTCGCCCTCGACCTCGCACGGGCGGTCAACGACGAGATCCGCGACCTCTTCGCGGCCGGCGCCGACGTCGTCCAGATCGACGAGCCGTACCTCCAGGCCCGGCCGGAGGCAGCGGCGGAGTACGCGCTCGAGGCGATCGACGCCGCGCTCGCGGGCGTCGGCGGCCGCACCGCGCTCCACACCTGCTTTGGCTACGCGCACATCGTGCACGACAAGCCCGACGGCTACCCCTTCCTCGCCGAGCTGAACGCGTGCGCCGTCGACGAGATCTCGATCGAGGCCGCCCAGCCGGGACTCGACCTCTCGGTGCTCCGCTCGCTTCCGGACAAGACGGTGCTGCTTGGCGTCATCGACCTCTCGACGCACGAGGTCGAGGCTCCCGAGGCGCTCGCGGCGCGCGTGCGGGAGGCCCTGCGGTTCATCGCGCCCGAGCGGCTCGCGCTCGCGCCCGACTGCGGGCTGAAGTACCTCCCGCGGAAGGTGGCGTTCGCGAAGCTCGAAGCGCTCGTCGAGGGCGCGCGACTCGCGCGGCGAGAGGTGGGGATCGGCCCGGCGGGCTGATCGCCAAACGAGAGGGTCCTCGGACCGGGCCCCGACGCCGTGAGGCGTTCCTGTCCTCAGTGCACGGCAGCTCCGCGACGTCCGAGCGAATCAGCTGCGAGTCACGCCTGGCCGCATTGCCGGCCAGCTGGCTACCAGAGCGTCAGCTCCGAGTCGAAGCGGCGCATCCGCTCGTCGCGCGTCACGACAGAGGCCGGCGCTCGGCGAGCCGTCGCATAGATGATCCGGTCGGCCGGATCACCGCCGAAGCCGCGCGGCAGGAGCGCTGCGTCGACCGCGGCCTCGGTCGTCAGCGGCAGCGGCTCCACTCGCTCCTGGGCCAGGGCGTGGTCGATCCAGACGCGCACGTCGCGATCGAGCGCGATCCGTCGACGCTCGACCAGCGTTGCCACCTCCCAGGCGCTGATCGTGCAGACACCGATGCGGTCTGCTCTCTCGATCGCGCGGGCCGCCGGCCTCGAGAGCTTCTCGGGCGCCGACTGCCACCACAGCCAGACGTGGGTGTCGAGGACGATCACACCGGGTCGGCGTCCCAGTGCTCACCGGTCGGGGAGACGATGCCCTCATCGCCTACGAGGAACGTCACGCTGCCGACGAGGTCCGGAGCCGGCTCCAGCGGGACGACTCGGACCACCGGCCGGCCCCGTTTGGTCACGACCAGCGCCCGTCCTTCCTTCGCCACCTGGTCGAGCAGGGCGAGGCAACGAGCCTTGAATTCGGTTGCCGAGATCGAGTTGTGTGCCATATGACCAGTCTAACTGGTCACGAGTGGCGACGCCCCCGCGTGGCGCCGCAGCGGGTGCGGGCGAGGGCGCGCACGACGAGGGAGACGTCCCCGGCCGCAGGAGTCGGGCCGGGGCTGCGGGCGGTGCATGCTTGCCCTATCGGCCGCGCCCGCTCCCTTCTCGAGGCGAGGTCGCGCCCAGCACGTCGTTCAGCCGCGCGAGCAGGCCGACCAGCCGCTCCTGGTCCTCCGCGCTGAGCGCGCCGAGGCCTCGCTCGACCGACCGCCGCAGCCGCCGCCTGCGCTCGGCCACGAGGCGCTTTGCCGGCTGCGTTGCCGTTACGACCACCCCGCGGCGGTCCAAGGGGTCGGCTTCGCGGGTCGCGAGGCCGAGGCGCTCGAGCGCGTCGACGGTGCGGCTCGCGGTCGCGTTCGTCGTCGCCATCGACTCGGCCAGGAGCCCGAGCCGCAGGGGTGGCCCCGACGCGAGGATCGCGAGCGCGAGCCGCTGCGTCGCCGTCAGGGCGGGTTGCTCGGCGTCGCTGCTCTCCGCACGCTGGCGGAGCAGGAGCAGGAAGAGCCGCTCGATCTGCTCGGCGAGGGGCTCGGCGCGCGTACGGCTCAATCGACCGCCTCGGCCACGCGCGCGAGGCGCCGCACACCCCGACCGCGCATTGCGAGGACGACGATCGCGGCGGCCACGAAGCCGCTGATCGCACTGAGCCAGAACATCGTCACGAAGGCCGATTCGGCGGGCACGTGCGTCCGGGGGATCCGATCCGCGGTCAGGAGCGCCGCGCCGACCTGGCCGCCGATCACGCCGCCGACCGTGCGCATGACCGTGTTCATCCCGGTCGCGACGCCGGTCTCGACCGGCCGCACTGCGTCGACGATCAGCTTCGCCATCGCCGCGAACGTGAACGGGAAGCCGCCGCCGAAGATCAGGATCGCGACGACGACCTGCCAGGGACGGTCGTGCCAGAGCGCCAGCATCGTCAGTCCGAGCGAGCTCAGGGTCATGCCGAGCGCGAGCGGATACTGGGAGCCGTAACGGCGGGCCATCAGCCCTGCGGCGGGACCGGACAGCAGCCCGATCACCGCGCCGGGGACGAGGAAGAGGCCGGCCTGCGTCGTGCTGGCGCCGAACCCGTAGTCCGCCAGGCGCGCGATCCCGTCCGGCAGCCCGCGCGGGACCTCGACGAAGTTGGGGATCAGGACCCAGGAGCCGAAGATCCCGAAGCCGGCGATCAGGGCGGTCACGTTGGCGACGAGGACCGGCCGGATTGCGAGCATCCGCATCTCCACCATCGGCTCCGGCACGTGGAGCTCGACCCAGACCCAGACGGCCAGGAAGAGGGTTGAGCCGAGGAAGAGAAGCTCGATCCGCTGCGAGCTCCAGCCCCAGCTCTCGCCCTCGGTCAGCGCGAGCAGCAAGCAGACGAGGCCGGCGGAGAGCAGGAGCGCGCCCCGCCAGTCGAGGCGCGACGGGGTCTTCACGGGCGACTCCGGCACGAAGCGGTGCACGAGCAGGGCTGCGGTGCCGACTGCGGCCGCGCCGAGCACGAAGAGGAACCGCCACGAGAGGTGGTCGACGATCACCCCGGAGAGGGCGAGGCCGACGCCGCCGCCGACGGCGAAGACAGAAGAGACGACCCCGACCCCGACCCCGACCTTCTCGGGCGGGAACTCGTCCTTGATGATCGAGAACGAGAGCGGGAAGACCGCCCCGCCGGCGCCCTGGACCGCCCGGCACACGATCAGGACCCAGATGTTCGGTGCGAGCGCGGCGCCGACCGAGCCCAGGAAGAAGATCGCCAGGCTGATCACGAGCAGCCGCTTCTTGCCGTGCTGGTCTCCGAGCTTGCCGAGGATCGGTGTCGCCACCGAGGCACTGAGCAGCAGGGCGGTCACGAGCCACGTCACCCACGCCGTCGTCGTGTGCAGGTCGCGCTGCAGCGAGGGCAGCGCGGGGATGACCATCGTCTGCTGGAGCGTGAACGCGATCCCGGCGACGGTCAGGGCTGCGAGCGTGACGTTGTGGTGACGGCGCGCGGCGGGCTCGCTCACCTCCCAAGGCTAGCATTTACGTTACGTAACTAAACGAACCCCATCTATTGGCGGACCTGCCAGCGGGACGGACGGAGACCGCCCTTGCCGCGACGCTAGGCCGGCTTCTGCTTCGCGCTCAGCTCTGTCTTGATCCGTTCGATGTGACCCTGGAGCTCGCGGCGGCGCGCCGCACGAGCTTCACGCCACGCGCGCCACTCCTCAGGCGTCCATTTCTTCCGCTTCATCGTCCTCGTCACCACCTTCGAGAATCGTGAGGATCAGGTCCGTGTCGGTGGAAATGTCGGCGAGCGCCCCCATGATCGCGAGAACCTCGCCGCGGTAGATCCCGCGCTCTTCGACCACGCCGAGAGCGTGCCCGAGCGCTCAGCCGAGCGCAACCCGCCAAAGCGGACGAGCCTTCGAGTGGCTCGGCGCCCGGCCGTGCCCTTGTAGGCTCTGAGCCATGTGCCGAAGCATCCACACGCTCTACAACTTCGAGCCGCTCGCGACCGAGGACGAGGTGCGCGCGGCCGCGCTGCAGTACGTCCGCAAGATCAGCGGCTTCTCGAAGCCCTCGCGGGCGAACGAGGTGGCCTTCGAGCGCGCGGTCGACGCCGTCGCGGGCGCTTCCAGCCGGTTGCTCCACGAGCTGGTGACCACCGCGCCGCCGAAGGATCGCGAGGTCGAGGCGGACAAGGCTCGGGCACGCCGGGCCGAACGGCAGCCGGCCTAGCTTTCCCTCACCAGTCGGTGGGCCGGTAGTCCTTCAGGAACTGACCCCACACGTGCTCGCCCGTGTTGAAGCCGCTGACGATCGGATCGACGATGCGCGCTGCGCCGTCGACGATGTCGAGCGGGGGCCGGAAGCGGTGCTCCGCCGCCTTCCGCTCGGCGAGCCCGACGGCGTCCTCGTCCGTCACCCAGCCGGTGTCGACGCTGTTCATGTGGATCCCGTCGGCGTGGTAGTCGGCAGCGGAGGTCCGCGTCAGCATGTTCAGCGCCGCCTTGGCCATGTTCGTGTGGGGGTGCCGGGTCGTCTTGAACCGCCTGTAGAACTGACCCTCGACCGCGGAGACGTTGACGATGTGCTTGTCGCGCTCCGGTGTCCGCAGCATGAGCGCCTTCAGGCGCGCGTTCAGGACGAAGGGCGCGACCGCGTTCACGAGCTGGGTCTCCAGCAGCTCCACGGACGAGACCTCGGCGAGTAGCAGGCGCCAGGAGTTCCGCTCGCGCAGGTCGACCTGCTGGAGATCCTGGTCGAGACGGCCCTCGGGAAAGAGGGCGCCCCCGCCCGGGAGATCCTCCGACAGCAGCGGCACCTGCGACAGCTCGGCCGAGCGGGTGACGCCGACCAGCTCCGGTGTGCCCGCGTCCGACCGCTGTGCGGGGAGGATCTCGGATCGGCGCAGGCCCTCGTATGCACCCAGCAGGCGTTGCGCGCGCGGGGGCAGGGTCGCGGCCGAAGCCGACTCCGCGTCCAGCATGTGCCGGTAGAAATCCGCGGGCCGGCGCACCGTTTGACAGGCGTTGTTGACGATGAAGTCGAGTCGCTCCCTCGTCGAGCCAAGGTGCGCGCAGAGCCCCTCGACGCTCGGCGTGTGCCGGAGGTCGAGGCCGAAGACCTCGAGTCGATTGCTCCACGCCTCGAAGTCGGGCTCCCGGGCGTAGCGGGCGGCGCAGTCGCGCGGGAAGCGGGTGGTCACGATCAGGTGCGCGCCGGCGCGCAGCAGCTTGACGGCGGCCTGGTAGCCGATCTTCACGCGACCGCCGGTGATCAGGGCCACCCGGCCCCGCAGGTCCGCCGACTCCGTCCGCTTGGCGTAGTTGAGTTCGCCGCACGGCCTGCATATCTGGTCGTAGAACGGGTGGATCTCCGTGTAGCGCTGCTTGCAGACATAGCAGTGCTGCGGCTCGACAACCTCCCGCGGCTCGGCGTCGCCCAGGGCGTCCGCCGGCTCGAATCCGGCCGGCGCGAAGACGTCGGGTGTCGTGAAGACCGGCCTGGCGCGCAGGACCCGGATCCCCGCCTCGGCGAGCACGCTCTCGTCGCGCTGCACCTTTGCCGCCTTCTCGCGACGCCGCACCGCCTTTGCCGCCCGACGCCGCTGGACAACGTCGGGGTTGTAGATGTCACCCGCGACCGCGAGGAGCCGCGTTCGTTCCTCGAGGGAGAGCGAGCCGAGGAGGCCCGGATCGCGCACGACCGACTCGAGCGCCTCGGTGGCGCGCCGCAGCCGCTCGGCGGTCTCGTCGGCCGAGGCTGCAGCCGGCTCCCTGTGCTCGCCGAGGGTCACGGCACTGAGGGTAGCGACCCGATCCGCGCCCGCCCGGCCGTCCGGGCAGAATCCTGGGCCATGGCGCCCGACCCCTTCCGCGAGGTGCTGGAGCAGACGGCCGAGCTCGCCGCCGGCTACCTGGAGACGCTCGAGAGCCGGCCCGTGTTCCCGTCCGCGTCCCCCGAGCAGCTGCGGGAGGCGCTCGGCGGCCCGCTGCCCGAGGAGCCATCGGATCCCCAGCGGGTCGTCTCGGAGCTCGCGGCGGCCGCCGACGCAGGCATCGTCGCGATGGGCAGCGGGCGCTACTTCGGCTTCGTGATCGGTGGCGCCCTGCCCGCGGCGCTCGCGGCCGACTGGCTCACGTCGACCTGGGATCAGAATGCGGGGCTGTACGCGGGCGGCCCGTCCGCCTCGATCGTGGAGGAGGTCGTGCGGGAGTGGCTCGTGGAGCTGCTCGGCTTGCCGGCCCACGTCTCCGCCGGGTTCGTGACGGGCACGCAGATGGCGCACGTAACCGCCCTGGCCGCGGCGCGCCACCACGTGCTCGCGGCCGCCGGGTGGGACGTCGGTAGCGACGGGCTGCAGGGCGCGCCGCCGGTGCGCGTGCTCGCCGGCGAGCAACGGCACGTGACCCTGGACCGCGCGCTTCGCCTGCTCGGGCTCGGCCGGCCGGAGACCGTCGGGGCCGACGGGCAGGGTCGGATGCGGGTGGACGCGCTGCGCGAGGCGCTCGGGAAGGGCGAGGGCGCGACGATCGTCTGCGCGCAGGCGGGCGAGGTCAACACCGGCGCCTTCGACCCGCTCCCCGAGATCGCAGACCTGGCGGCGCGGGCCGATGCCTGGCTCCACGTCGACGGCGCCTTCGGCCTCTGGGCGGCCTTGTCGCCGCGCTTGCGCCCGCTCGTGGCCGGCGTCGAGCGGGCCGACTCGTGGACGACCGACGCGCACAAGTGGCTGAACGTCCCCTACGACTCGGGCATCGTCCTCTGCGCCCACCCCGACTCGCACCGCGCGGCGATGAGCGTCAGCGCCTCCTACCTCATCCAGGACGAGGGTGCGCGCGGCGTGCGGGATCAGGTGGACTGGGTGCCGGAGTTCTCGCGGCGGGCCCGCGGCTTCGCCGTCTACGCCGCGCTCCGCTCGCTCGGGCGCTCGGGTCTCGTCGAGCTGGTGGAGCGCTGCTGCGCGCAGGCGCAGCGCTTCGCCGACGGGATCGCCGTCGTGCCCGGAGTCGAGCTCTTGAACGAGGTCGTGCTCAACCAGGTGCTCTTCCGGTTCGCCGACGACGCGCGGACGGAGTCGGTGCTCCGCCACGTGCAGGAGGGCGGGCGGGTGTGGATGAGCGGCACGACGTGGGGCGGACGCCGCGCGATCAGGCTCTCCGTCTCCAACTGGCAGACCGGCGAGGGGGAGACGGATCTCGCCGTCGAGGTGTTCAGGGCCGCGGCGGGCGCCGTCCCGGCGCCGCCGCCCCAGGCATCTAGGCGCCGATGACGGCCCCGGCCACCTTCTCACGGCACCGAATCGCGGCGATCCCCGGTGACGGCGTCGGGCCGGAGGTCGTGGCGCAGGCGCGCAGGGCGCTCGACGCCCTCGACCTCGAGCTCGACTGGACGGAGCTCCCGTGGGGCTCGGCCTACTGGCACGAGCACGGCCGGATGATGCCCGAGGACGCGCTCGAGACCCTGCGCGGGCACGACGCGATCTTCCTCGGGGCGGTCGGCGACCCTTCGATCGCCGACGACGTGACGCTCTGGGGGCTCCTGCTGACGCTCCGCCAGCGGCTCGACCTGTGGGCCAACCTGCGGCCCGTCCGCCTCCTGGAGGGGATCCCCTGCCCGCTCGCCGGCCGCGGCCCGGCGGACGTGGACATGCTCTTCGTGCGCGAGAACACGGAGGGCGAGTACTCCGGCATCGGCGGCCGCGCCCACCGGGGTCTTCCGATCGAGGTCGCGATCGAGGCGGGCGTGTTCTCGCGCGCCGCGCTCGAGCGCGTGCTGCGCTTCGCCTTCGAGCGGGCCGAGGAGCGGCGGGGCGTGCTCACGAGCGCAACGAAGTCGAACTCCTCCCGCTACGGGTACGTGCTCTGGGACGAGGTCGCGTCGGAGGTGGCCGCCGACCATCCCGGCGTTCGCTACGAGCGCGTGCTCGTGGACGCGCTGGCGGCGCGGATGGTGCGCGACCCGGGCAGCCTCGACGTCGTCGTCGGCTCGAACCTGTTCGCGGACATCCTCACCGACCTCGCCGCCGCGATCCAGGGCGGCATGGGGGTGGCGGCGAGCGCGAGCCTCGCGCCCGACACCGACACCCCGCCTATCTTCGAGCCCGTGCACGGCTCGGCCCCCGACATCGCGGGCCATGGGGTCGCGAACCCGATCGGCGCGGTCTGGAGCGCCCAGCTGATGCTCGAGCACCTCGGCGAGGCCGACGCGGCGTCGCGGCTGCAGGGGGCGATCGAGGACGTCTGCCGCGCCGGGGTTCGCACGCGCGACGTCGGCGGCGAGGCGTCGACGGTCGAGGTCGGCGACGCGATCGTCGAGCGGCTAACGCGCTAGAGACGGTTGGCGAAACCGGTCGCCTCAGGAGGGGATCCCACGGCCGACGCGACTCAGCGCCTACGAACAGCCTGAGCCGTCAAACGCGCCGCCGCCAGCGCGCGAACACATCCTCGATCTCGGGTCGCAGCGATCGTGGGACGAGAACAAAGAGACGATCGCCCGGCTTGATCACGGTGCTGCCGCGCGGCGGGATCGTCTCGTCGCCTCGCGCGACGACCGCGACGAGCGCTGACCGAGGGAGGCCGAGCTCGCGCACGGCGGCGCCCGCGATCGCGTGATCGGACCCGACGTCGAAGTCGACCAGCTCGAGCGAGCTGAGCGCGCCGACCTCGAGCGGGGGTACGACCGCCTTCGGCGCGAGCGATACGACTCCGAGGCGCTTGGCGACCGGTTCGAGCGTCGCTCCCTGGACGAGTGCCGAGACGACCACGACGAAGAAGACGGCGTTGAAGATCGTCTCGCCCCTGTCGATCTCCGAGGAGAGGACGATCGTCCCGAGCACGATCGGAACGGCGCCACGAAGGCCGCCCCAACCGAGCAAGGCCCGCTCCCGCGTCGTGAACTGGTTGAACACCGTCGACACCCACACCGCGAGCGGTCGGATCACCAGCATGAGCAGCGCTGCGAGCGCAAGGCCCGACAAGGCGACTCCTGGCAACCGGTGGGGGAAGACGAGCAATCCGAGGACGACGAACATCGCCACCTGCGCCAGGAACGCCAGCCCTTCATGGAAGGCGACCAGCTGACGGCGATAGCGAGAGGGGGTGCTACCGACGGCGAGGCCCACCAGGTAGACAGCGAGGAAACCGCTGCCGCCGATCACGTCGGCGACACCGAAGGAGAGCGCCGCGGCGGCGACCGAGGCGACCGGGGCGAAGGCGCCGATCGAATGGGGCAGACGTGCGAACGCCCAGGACGCGGTGGCGCCGAGGACGACGCCCACGACGAGCCCCAGGCCCAGCTGGCGAACGACGAGCAGCGCGAGGTCGCCCAGGCCGTAGCTCGGCTTCTGGATCCATTCGACCAGGCCGATCGTCAGCGCGATCGCCATCGGGTCGTTACCGCCGGTCTCCGCCTCCAGGGTGCGCGCGAGGCGCCGGCGGATCTTGGTGAAGCGAAGGGTCGCGAACACGGCGGCGGCGTCGGTCGACGCGACAACCGCGCCGAGCAGCACGGCTTCCAGCCGCGAGAGTTCGAACAGCAGGTACGCGGCAAGCCCGGTGAGTAGCGCTGTGACGACGACGCCCAGGGTGCTGAGTAGCGCCGCGGGCACGGCAACCTCCCGCAGCCGCCGAAACGACGTCGCCAGACCGCCCTCGAAGAGAATCGCCGCCAGGGCCACGACACCGATCTGCCGCGCCAGCTCCGCGTCGTCGAACTCGACCCCGCCTAGCCCGTCGGAGCCGAGCAGCATGCCGAGCGCGAGAAACGCCACCAGCGAGGGCACCCCGGTCCGCGAGGCCCCGAGCGCGACGAGAACGCTCGCGGCCAGTACGCCGCCGACGATCAGAAGGATGAGGCCTTCATCCACCCCTACCCATCTTCACCGCTCTGGTTTCGCTTCGGCTCGCGACACGTAGCGTGGGCCGATGAACTCGGCCGTCACGCGGCGAGGCTGGTTCCTCTTCGGGGCGATGTGCGTGATCTGGGGGATCCCGTATCTCCTGATCCGCGTCGCCGTCCGCGAGCTCAGTCCCGCGAGCCTCGTGCTGGCGCGGACGGGTATCGCCGCGCTCGTGCTGCTGCCGATCGCCGCTCTCCGGGGAGAGATCCGGCCCTTGCTACCTCGTTGGATCGCCGTGCTCGCGTTCGCCACGGTGGAGATCGCCATCCCGTGGGTCGCCCTCTCGAGTGCGGAGGAGCACCTGTCGAGCTCGCTCACCGGCCTGCTGATCGCGGCCGTGCCGCTCGAGGGGGCACTCATCGTCGGAACGACCGGCGAGCGCGACCGCGTCGGCCCGCGAGCGCCTTCGGGCTGAGGCGACCAAAGGCGTATACCGGCCAGGCGCAGGGATGCGGTTCAGAGTTCGTCCTCGCAGGCGGCCCAGGCGTCCACCTGCTCGATCACAAGGTGGAGCAGCAGCAGGTGCAGCTCCTGGACGCGGGCGGTGCTGGTTGAGGGCACGATCAGCGCGTGGTCCGCATGATCCGCGGCGGGCACGCCCCCGCCGCCGCCGAAGAGCACCGTCGCCGCGCCCTGGTCGCGCGCGGCCGCGAGTCCCCTGACGACGTTTTGCGAGCGGCCGCTAGTGCTGAACGCGAGCACCGTGTCCGCGCTCGAGACGAGTGCGCGCACCTGTCGCGCGAAGACCTCGTCGAACGAGTAGTCGTTGCCGATGCTGGTGACGACCGACGGGTCGACGCTGAGCGCGCTCGCGGCGAGTGGGCGCCGCTCCTGCACGAAGCGCCCGATGAGCTCGGCGGCGAGGTGCTGCGCGTCCGCGGCGCTGCCGCCGTTCCCGAACGTGAAGACTCCACCGCCGGCCTCGTAGGTCCCGATCAGCCGGCGGGCGACCGCGTCCACCGCCGGCAGGAGCGGCTCGAGCCCGTTGACGAGCTCGAGGTGTTCCGCGAGTGCCCGCGCGCGCGCGTCGCCGGCGGAGTCCGTCACGAGGAGGCGACCCGATCGTGGGCGATCGCGGCCGCTCCGACGACGCCGACCCGTTCGCCGAGAGCTGCCTGCACGATCCGCGCGCCCTCCCCGGCCGAGCGCATCGCGCACGCCCGGACCGGCTCGCGGACGGGGCCGAGCAGCTGCTCGCCCACCGTGCTCACGCCACCGCCCACGACGACGAGCTCCGGCTCGAAGAGATTGACGATCGAGGTGAGGCCGCAGGCAAGCGCGTCGAGCGTCTCCTCCCAGACGGCGAGCGCGAGCGCGTCGCCGTCCCGGGCGGCCGCTGCCACGTCGGCGGTGGTCAACTCCACGACCGCGCGGAGCGCAGAGGCGTCCTCCGCCTCGGCGAGCGCCTCGCGGGCGCGCTCGACGATCGAGGTTCCCGAGACGTATGCCTCGAGACAGCCGCGCCGCCCGCAGCCGTGGCAGGGCCGTCCGTGGCAGTCGACAGTCACGTGCCCGAGCTCGCCGCCGTTTCCCATCGCGCCACGGTAGAGGGACCCGTCCACGATGACCCCGCCGCCGACGCCGGTCGAGATCGTCAGGTACACCATGTGCCGCGTCCCGACGCCGGCGCCGTGGCGGTGCTCTCCGGCGGCCGCCGCCGTCGCGTCGTTCTCGAGCACCGCCGGCCTGTCGTAGGCTCGCTCCGCCAGCGCGGTGAGCGGAACGTCGCGCCAGCCCGGCAGGTGCGGGGGGCAAACGAGGACTCCGCGCTCGCGGTCGAGCGGGCCGCCCGCGCCGATGCCGACGATCTCGATCTCGGACCACGCGACGCCCGACTCCTCGACCGCCTGCCTCCCGAGCTCCCAGAGCCGGTCGAGGCCTTGCTCGAGGCCGCGCGCTGCGTGCGTCGGCGAGACGAGGAACGAGTGGACCCGGCCCGAGTCGTCGACCACGCCGGCGGCGAGCTTCGTCCCGCCGATGTCGAGCGCCAGAACCGGCCGGTGCCGGCCGAGCTTCCGAGCGTCGCGTCGGACGCCCGGTAGCGCGCCCGCCCGGACGCTCACCAGAGTGAGAGTTCGGTGTTGAACAGGTCCAGATTCTCCCAGATCAGGTTGATCGCGACCTCGTCACCGGCGGCGGCCGGATCACGGGTCGGGGGCGAGCACCTTCCCGGGGTTCATGATCCCGTGCGGGTCGAAGAGGCGCTTGATCCCGCGCATGAGCGGAATGAGGTCGCCGTGCTCGCGCTCGAGCGCCCCGATCTTGCCGAGCCCGATCCCGTGCTCCCCGGTGCACGTGCCCCCGCGCTCGAGTGCGTCGGCGACGAGCCGCTCGACGAGCTCATCGGCGCGAGCGACCTCGTCGGGATCATCCGGATCGACGTGCAGGCCGACGTGGACGTTGCCGTCTCCCGCATGTCCGAGGATCGCGCCGCCGAGCCCCAGCCGCTCCAGCTCGGCCCGGGCGAACTCGACCGCGGCGGAGAGCTCCGAGACGGGCACGCAGGTGTCCGTCGAGCGCGCCCGGCGCCCCGGCGACGCAGCGGCCCCGGCGTAGGCGGCCTCGTGCCGTGCGGCCCACAGGCGGGCCCGCCCGCCGCCGGCTCGCTCGTCGACGATCTCGGTGGCGCCCTCGGCGGCGCACAGCTCGCGCACGAGCGCGAGATCGGACTCGACGGTCGCCTCACTGCCCTCGGCCTCGACCAGGAGGCATGGCCCTTCGGGGTACTTCGCGCCCTTGTAGGCGTTGATCGCAGCGATCGTCCAGGCGTCGAGGAGCTCCAGCCGGCTGACCCCAGAGCCGGCGGCTACGAGGGCTGAGGCGGTCCGGCAGGCAGCCCCGATCGTCGCGAAGGAGATGCGGAGCGCCACCGCGTGCTCAGGGATGCCGTACAGGCGGAGTGTCAGCTCGGTGATCACGGCGAGCGTGCCCTCCGAGCCGACGAGGAGGCTGGTCACGTCGTAGCCCGCGGAGGTCTTCGGGGCACGGCTTCCGGTCCGGATCACGCGCCCGCCCGGCAGGACGGCCTCGAGCGCGAGCACGTTCGCCCGCATCTTCCCGTACCGGATCGTCGTCGTCCCCGCCGCGTTCGTCGCGGCCATACCGCCGAGCGTGGCGTCGGCGCCCGGGTCGACCGGAAAGACCAGGCCGTGCTCGCCGGCGGCCCGCGCGAGCGCGCTCCGGGTAGCTCCGGGCTGGACGGTCGCCGTCAGGTCCGCGGGCGCGATCGAGAGGATCCGGTCCAGACGAGAGAGGTCGAGGCTGATGCCGCCCGCCGTCGGGATCACGTGGCCCTCGAGGCTCGTCCCGGCACCGAAGGGCGTGACCGGCACCCGGCGCTCGTTCGCGAGCGCGAGCACGCGTGACACGTCCTCGGTGGAGAGGGGGTAGACGACGACGTCCGGCCGGCGCGGCCGGTGGAAGGTGAGATCGGCGGCGTGAAGGTCGCGCTCGGACTCGCCGGAGGCGACGCGTTCCTCGTCGCCGATCGCCTCGACGAGCGCGTCCCGGAGGCCGGCGCGGCCGACTGTCACGAGGTGGCCCGCTCGAAGCGTCGGTTCACCATCATCTCTGGAATGTACGGGTGGAGCGCCTTGGGCCTCCCGGGGCGGGGGCGGCGCGTTGGCCGGCCTCCCACCCGCTCGGCGGACTCCGATCCTCTAGCCCTCGAGCCCGTGCGCCTCCCTGAGCGCCCCGATGCTCTCGACGTCCATCGAGATCGCGTAGCGGGCCCGGACCTCGGCCATCGCCCCGAAGTCGGGCTTGCCTTCGACCGACAGCAGGGGCGAGAGGTCTGCGAAGTACTGCTCGAAGCCGGCCGGCGAGATGATCTCGAGCAGGCGGGCCTCCTCGTCGCCCGCGTTCAGCGAAAGTACGAGCTCCGGGCGAGGGCCGAGCGTCAGACGGAGACGAGGCGTCGGATCGCAGCGGTGACGGCCGCGCTCCACGAGGAGGTCGGCCCGGCTCGGACGACGATCGCGGAGATCGCGCGGAGGGCCGGTGTCCAGCGGCTCACCGTCTACAAGAACTTCC
>JACDAS010000083.1 GCA_013695295.1 Actinomycetota bacterium
GTCTTCGTGCTCGTGTACTTCGCCAACCTGCTGACGCTCGGGGCGCACTTCGACCGCTACCTGCTGCCGCTGGTGCCGGCGCTCGGCGCGCTCGCAGGCCGGATCCGCCCGCTCGTCCCGCTCGCGATCCTGTTCCTCGCCGTCCCGCTCGCGTGGTCGATCCGCGACGACGTCCGCCTGACGAGGACGGATACGAGAGTCGCCGCCGCCGACTGGCTCGAGCGCAACCTGCCGCCGGGCGCACGGGTCGCAGCCGACCCCTCGACTCCCGCGGTCCGCGGCATCGTGCTGCCGCTGCTGCTACCCGGCCCGAAGCGGGGGTTCGACTCGAATCGCGCCGTCGACCGGCTCCGCGAGCAGGGAATCTCGCACGTGCTCGTCACCGGAGCCGTCGCGGATCGCGTGCTCGCGGCGAGGGATCGGTACCCGCGCGAGGCGCGCTTCTATGCCGACCTCCGGACGCGGGCAAGGCGTCTCTACTATGTCTCGTCGGGGAAGGGTCTCGCCGGGCCGTGGGTCGCCCTCTACCGGTTATGAAAACGCCGCTCGCACTCGTTTCGCTCGCGCTTCTCGCGGCGCTCACCGGGGGCTGCGGTGGCGACGCCCGGCAGAGTGCAGCGGCGAAGGCGAGCGGGCCCGCGTGCCCGAAGGCCTGGCGGGTCGGCTGGCAGCGCCTTGCGAACCGGATCGACGCGCCCGTGTACTGCCCCTCCTGGGTGCCCTCTCCCCTGACGGCCGAGCTCGAGGGGGAGTGGAACACCGTCAACTCCGTCGACCCCGACCGGAGCTACCTCGTCGGCTTCGCCTGGCAGGAACGAAGCGAAGAGGTGCACGTCAACTTCCGGGGCTACCCGGGGCGCACACGGGTCCCGACCTGTCTCGACGTGCAGACCGGGGCCGGCAAGGTGCGGCGGCGTCCGGTTCCGTGCTTCAGCGACGCGCGCGGCGTCAAGCGCGCGGGCGGTGTCGTCGCCACCGTCTACACCGTGAACCGCGACGCCGACATGTGGCACGTCCTCTATGCCTGGCGCCGTCAAGGAACGCTGTACACGCTCAGCGAGCACATCGCGCCGCCGCTCACGTACGCGCGCGTCGTGCAGAACCTGGATCGGATGCTGCGGGGCCTCGTGCTGCTCGAGCCGCGGAGCTGACATGCGCCTGACGCGGAGGGGCCTGCTCGCAGGCGCCGGCGCGAGCGCCCTCGGGGCGGCCGGCATCTACGAGCTCGTCGACCGGCTCACGGAGGCGCCCCGGCGGGCGCACGTGTTCACGCGTCCCCGCGAGCAGCACCTGCTCCAGGGTCTGCGCGTGGTCGACGACGACGGCGTCGAGGTGCTCGTGCCTCCGCTCCACCATCAGGTCGTCACTGCCCGTGTGTCCGTCCGGGACTCGCCGCGGGCGCTCCGTGAGGCGCGACTCGCCTTCGAGCAGGCGCTCGTGACGCTGGAGCGCCGGTTCGAGCCGACGCCGGCAGGACTCGGCCTCACCGTCGCCTGGGGCCTGCCGTACTTTGAGCGCTTCGTCCCGGCGCCGGCGCAGCGCTACCTGCCGGTCGACCACAGGGCCTCGAAGGGCAGGCTCCGGCCGGTGCGTGCGGTGGTGGACGCGATCCGCTTCCCGAGCGACCCCGATGCGACCGTCCTCGAGCGAAACGACCTCGCCGTGCTCCTCCGCTCCGACAAGCGGGAGCACGTCGCGACGGGCGCGCGCGCCCTCTTCGACGCGGTCGGCGGGATCTTCGAGCTGACGAGCGTGCGCAAGGGGTTCGCGGGCGGAGGCTTCGAGGGCGGCCGGAGCCTGCCGAAGCTGATGGCCCTCGCCGCGGGCGTTCCGGGCGCGGAGCTCGTGCCCGAGTCGGCGCAGCTCTTCCTCGGCTTCACGTCGACCCAGCGGGCGGGGATGGGACCGGCGCGGATCGCGAACCTCGAGACGCTCGGGCTCTCCGACGGCGGCCCGGGCGGCTACTTCGCGGGCGGGACGACGATGCACCTCTCGCACCTGTTCGAGGATCTCGAGGCCTGGTACGTCGACTTCGACCACGACCAGCGGGTCGAGACGACCTTCCGGCCGGCGCTCCGCGTCGCCCGGGCGAGGCTGACGGTGCGGCAGGATCCGGAGGACGTCGTCACGATCGCCGGGAACGTCGCCGACTACCGACGGCACGGCACGATCGGCCACAGTGCCTCGATCATGCCGTCCTCGAGGCTCCAGCACGATGTCGAGGGCGCCGACGGGAACCTGTACCGCAAGGGGACGGCGATCCCGCTGCGGGCCGATTTCAACACCCTCGACAACCCGTTCTTCTGGAGCGCCGACCCGGAGCGGGACGGGCAGGCCGACGGCCCGGCCGCGGGCCTGCACTTCGCGAGCTTCAACCCGACGAGCGACGACTTCCACCGCAACCGGCTCGCCATGGACGGTCGGCTTCCGGACGGCACCAGGCTCGAGTTCGAGCCCCGCGCCCGGGGGCAGGGGCTGAACTCCGTGCTGCGCACGACCCACCGGCAGAACTTCCTCGTCCCGCCCCGGCGGCGGCGGTCGTTCCCGCTCTCCGAGCTGCTCTAGCCGCCCTAGCCGAAGAACGCCTGCGCGACCTCGTACCACTCGGCGGGTACGCGCTTGAGCTCGCGCGTCGCGTCCTCGAGCGAGACGTCGACGATCCGGTCGCCCTGGAGGGCCGCCATCCGTCCGAACCGCCCTTCGTGGACGAGGTCGGCCGCGCGCAGGCCGAACCGGGTCGCAAGTACGCGATCGCGCGGCGTGGGGGAGCCCCCGCGCTGGACGTGGCCGAGCACGGTGACGCGGGTCTCGTAGCCAGTCCGCTCCTCGATCTCGCGGGCGAGCTCGGCACCGACGCCGCCGAGCCGCACGTGGCCGAACTCGTCCTCCGGCGCCGCCTGGGCGACCTCGCGCCGCTCTCCGGATCCGTAGGCCAGCTCGTAGCCCTCGCTGACGACCACGATCGAGAAGTCCTTGCCCCTGCGGTGGCGGGACTGGAGCTCTGCGCAGGCAGCCTCGACGGTCACCGGCTGCTCGGGGATCAGGATCATGTCCGCCCCGCCCGCGATCCCGCTCATCAGCGCGATCCAGCCGGTGTGGCGGCCCATCACCTCGACGACCATGACGCGGTTGTGCGACTCGGCGGTCGTGTGCAGGCGGTCGATCGCCTCGGTACAGACCCAGACCGCCGTGTCGAACCCGAACGTGTAATCGGTCGCCGAGAGGTCGTTGTCGATCGTCTTGGGCACGCCGACGACCGGGAGCCCGTGCTCGGCGTGCAGCCGGGCCGCGACCCCCAGCGTGTCCTCGCCGCCGATCGCCACGAGCGCGTCGAGCCGCTCCGCGGCGAAGTTGCGGAGCACCTGATCGACGCCCCCCTCGAGCTTGTGCGGGTTTGTCCGCGACGTGCCGAGGATCGTCCCGCCGCGCGGCAGGATGCC
>JACDAS010000097.1 GCA_013695295.1 Actinomycetota bacterium
GTACGCGAGGGGCTCCGACCCGAAGGCCGTCGCCCACTTCTACGGCATGGCGAGCGCCTTCACGATGGTCGACGCCCTGCGGCGGGCGGGCAAGAACCCGACCCGGCAGGGCCTGATCCGCGCGGCGACGAACCTGAACGAGACCGACAACCCGTTCCTCCTCCCCGGGATCGTGCTCAAGACGACGCCGACCTACCGCTTCCCGATCACACAGGCGCAGCTCTACCGCTACCGAGGCGGGCGCTGGACCGCGTTCGGAGGGCTCGTCGCGGCTCGCGGCTGAATCGTGGCGGCGCGCGGGTAGACCAGGCGGCTGTTCGAGTCCTGTAAAGACTGGGTTGCGAACTCAACCGGGCGGTGAAGATCTCGTCAGAGGAAGTGGGGGTTCGCGTGGGACGCGGCCTGCCGCCGCTCGCCGGGGGTAGGTTCTGCGCCCTCGGGGTCTCGAGTCCACGAGGAAAGGAATTCGATGAGGAAGACAGTTCGCACTCTGGTCGTGGGGCTGACAGGGATCCTCGCGCTGTCGCTCGCCGGCACGGCGCTCGCCGCCTACACGCCGAAGCTCACGATCACGGGCGCAAGCCAGGCGCTCGGCGGGCCCGGCGGCATCAAGGTCAAGTTCCAGGTGCCGCAGACAGACGACCCGACCGCAAAGGCGACCTTCTACGTGCCGGCCGGCTATCAGTTGTCGACCTCGGGGGCGCCCGCGACCAAGCTCGGTACCTCGGCCGCGGCGGTCTTCGCGATCGACCTGGGGGCCGTCGTGCCCGTCACGGGCGCGGTCGAGGTGGCCAATCCGGCCGACTTCGCCCCCCAGGCCACCGCCTGCACCGGCACGGCCACGCACTCCCAGACGTGGGTTCTCCGGCTCAGCGCCGCCGGCACGCCGCTCGCCGTCCCGGTGTTCGTCGATCTGGTCCCGGCCGCCAGCCCGCTGGCGGCGCTCGCGTCGGCACAGCTCGTGATCTGCCTGCCCCCGCCCGACGTGCCCGCCGGCACGCCCGGCCGGGCAACGCTCGGCGCGAAGCTGATCACGGCAGAGTTCACGACCAGCGCGATCACGAACCCGGCCGCCGCCGGCGAGTACCGCTGGCGCGCGACCGCCACCCCCTACACCCCCGGGGTGGGAACCCCGAACGCCGCGGCCACAGTCGAGGTGCAGTCGCTCGTCCGCCTGCCGTCCCAGGTGACCCTCCGCGCGAGGGTGCGAAACGCGCCGAAGCGGGGCTTCAGCCTGGTGACGCTGACCGGCACGGCTCCGACCGGGGCCACCGTCGACCTGCTCTCGGGTGGGACCGCGGCGAAGGTCAAGCGATTCCGCTCGCTCGCCGGGGGCGGAGCGATCACCACCTCGCTCACCGTCAAGCAGGGCACGAGGGCCTCGTCCCTCTTCCTGCTCGCGCGGGCAAGGACGACCGACCAGGACCTGGGCAGCGCGGGCTGCACAGCCACGTTCGTGCCGCCGCTCTCCCCGTTCCCGATCCCGTGCCTCGCAGCGACGGTCGGCGGCGTGACCGTCTCGAGCCCCGTGGTGAAGGTAACCATCCCCGCCGCACCGAAGAAGAAGCCGAAGCGCTAGGACGACCACTCTCGACCGGGCCGGGCGCAGCCAGACCCGCGCGCCCGGCCGGTCGGAACCAGACGATGTAACCCCATGAGAGGAGCGCAATGAGGAAACTACTCCGACTCGGCCCGCTCGTGCTCGTAAGCCTCACAGCGCTCGTGGGCGCAGGCGAGGCCCTGGCCGAGTTCAGGCCCCAGATCTTCGTCACGAGCACGAAGCCGGCCGTCGGCGCCGCCGGGATCAAGATCAGATACGTCTCGGCGCGGCTGCAAGAGCCGACCGCAAACGTGAAGATCGCCGTGCCGAAGAGTTACGTCACCACCACCGCGGGCAGCGCCGGCGCGCGGATCGGCTCGGCCACGGCAAGCGTGCTGCTCACCGACCCAAACCGCATCGTCACGGCCAAGGGCTCGCTCCAGATCGCGAGCGCGTCGGAGTTCGCCCCACAGGCGACCGGCTGCACCGGGACGGCCTCGCACAGCGCCACGTGGGTCCTCTCCCTGAATGCCGCCGGGACCGTTCTCCGGGTACCGATCTTCGTCGACGCGATCTCGACCGGGCCGAGCGCGGCCTTCGCCTCCTCGACGCTCGAGCTCTGCCTGGCCGCTCCCGACACCCCTCGCGGCTCGCCCGGGCGGGCACCCCTCGGGGCCAAGCTGCTGACCCTCACGCTGACCGCAGGGTCGATCAAGAACCCGGCGGCCGGTGGCATCTACCGGTGGCGCGCGACGGCCACGCCCTACAACGTGGGCGTGGGAACGGCGAACGCATCCGGGACGGTCGAGGTGCAGTCGCTGAGCGTCGTGCCGTTGAAACTCACGCTCGAGGGCACCGTCGGAGCCTCGCGGAAGCAGGGCTTCCGCAGGGTCAGCCTCTCCGGCCTCCTGAGCGCGAACGCCGTCGGGATCAACGGCATCTTCGTCGACCTCCTGCGAGGGGGGAAGAAGTTCGCAACCCTGACGACGAAGAAGGGCGGCGTGTTCGCCGCGACCGGCGACATCAAGCGCGGCGGCGGAAGCACGTTCGTCGCTCGCGCGACGACGCCGGACAAGGATCTCGGCGGCGGTAGCTGCGTGGCCACGTTCACGCCGATCCCGTGCCAGGATGCGACGCTGCCGGGCTTCACGCTCGCCAGCAACGTCGTCCGGCTCGGGCTCTGAGCCCGGGCTGACCGATCTCGGGGACGGGGCTCCGCCGGGGCCCCGTCCCTCTGATGCTCTCTATCCTCGGCGGGGTGGCACCCGTCCGAATCGGAACCTGCTCCTGGGCCGACGAGTCGCTCTCGAAGTACTGGTACCCGCGCGGCGTCCGGCCCGGCGAGCGCCTCGGCTGGTACGCAGGGCACTTCGACACGGTCGAGGTCGACTCGACCTACTACCGGCTCCCGCCCGAGGAGATGGTCGCGCGGTGGGCCGAGCGGACGCCGACCGGATTCGTCATGCACGTGAAGGCGTTCGGGGTCATGACCCGGCACCCTGTGAAGCTGGAGCAGCTCCCGCCGGACCTCCGCGACGGCGCCGAGACCGACGAGCGCGGGCGCGTGCAGCGCCCCTCGCGTGAGCTGCGAGCGGAGGTGTTCCGGCGGTTTCGCGAGGCGCTTCGACCGCTGCGGGAGGCCCGCAAGCTCGGCGGGATCCTCTTCCAGCTCCCGCCGTACATCGTGCCGCGCGAGTCGTCGTTCGAGTACCTGCGCTGGGCGCGCGAGCAGCTGGCCGGAGAGGAGCTCCTGGTCGAGTTCCGTCACCGCAGCTGGCTGGAGGAGGATCGCCGGGATGCGACGCTGGCGTTCCTCGAGGAGCTCGGCGCCGCCCACGTGATCGTCGACGCGCCGAAGACCGAGGCCCGAAACGTCGTCCCGACCGTGCTCGCGCTGACCGGCCCCCTCGCCTACGTTCGCTTCCACGGCCGGAATGCCGGAACCTGGAACATCCGTGGACGGAGCGCCGCCGAGCGCTTCGACTACCTCTACTCTGACCAGGAGCTGCGTGAGTGGGTGGAACCTCTACGGGAGCTGTCGCAGCAGGCCGAGGCGGTCTACGTGGTCTTCAACAACAACGGGCGGAGCGCCGGGGGCGACGGCGAGGACGAATGGATCGCACAGGCGCCCACGAACGCGGTCTCGCTCCGGAAGCTGCTCGCCGACGCCGGTGTGCCAGTGACGCCTGTGGCGGCGTGATCGTTCTCTCGATCATCCACGGCGAGGAGGTCCGGGCTGGCACCTTCGGCGAGGTCGCCGCCGCGCGGGGACACTCGCTCGAGGAATGGAGTCTCGCCTGGGGCACGCCGCCATCGAAGCCCTTCGACGCCTACGGCGCGGTGCTCGTCTTCGGCGGAGCCATGCACGCCGACCAGGACGACCGCCACCCGTGGCTCCGCGACGAGCACGCCCTGCTCAAGGGCCTGCTTCAGGCCGGCACCCCGCTCCTCGGCGTCTGCCTGGGCGCGCAGCTCCTCGCCAGGGCCGCGGGCGCCCAGGTGCATCCCGCCGCCGAGCCCGAGATCGGCTGGTTCGCCGTCGAGCTCGCGCCGGGCGCGGCGGCGGATCCGGTGTTGGGCCGACTGCCGGGTCGCTTCGACGCGTTCCAGTGGCACTACTACACCTACGAGCTGCCGGCGGGAGCGGTCGAGCTTGCGCGGAGCGAGCTCTGCACCCAGGCGTTCCGGCTTGGCCGCGCTGCCTGGGGGATCCAGTTCCACGCCGAGGTCACCGCGGCCCAGGTGAGCCGCTGGATCGACGGCTCGCCGGAGGAGCTCGCCCCGCTCGGGATCGAGCCGGAGGCGCTGCGAGCCGAGGTGGGACAGCGGATAGCGGCCTGGAACGAGCTTGGCCGGGAGCTCTGCGCGGGCTTCCTGGACGTGGCCGCCGAGGCCTGACCGGGCGACCCTTACTCGACGGGGAGCTCGGCGTGGCGCGACCATTCGTGCCACGAGCCGACGTAGTTCCGCGCGCGGTAGCCGGCGGATCGCAGGGCCATCGTCCCGACGGCAGAGCGCGACCCCGAGTGGCAGTAGGTCACGAGCTCGGCGCCCTCGGGCGCACCGACGAGCGCGCGGATCTCCGCGGCGTCCCGCGGCTGGCC
Organism: Actinomycetota bacterium; assembly: GCA_013695295.1. Lineage (GTDB taxonomy): Bacteria > Actinomycetota > Thermoleophilia > Gaiellales > Gaiellaceae > JACDAS01. The sequence goes on from JACDAS010000097.1 coordinate 4,645, forward strand.
AGGTCCCGCGAGCAGCTGGTCGACGGGAACGTGGCGCGCGCCGGGGATGTGCCCCTGCCGCGGGTCGCACGGCGAGCCCCCACGGCCGGTGTACTCATCGAGCCGGCGGACGTCGACAAGCGCAAGCGCCGGGTCGTCGAGCCGGCTCCGAAGCTCCTCGCGCGTCGGGATCGCTTCGAGCCGGGGCTCGAGCTGCTGCTCCCGCACCGGCTCGAGCTCGATCACGCCGCGCTCCGTCTCGCCCGTCCAGCCGGCGAGACCACCGGCCAGAACGGCCACCCGGGGGTGGCCCGCGAGCTCGGCGAGCTGCGCCGAGGCCGAGGCTCCGACGCAGTCTCCGCCGTCGTAGAGCACGAGCCGCTCGCGGCCGGTCACGCCGTGCCGGCGGAGTCGCAGGGCGACTTCGGTCGCGAGTGCCCGCAGGGTGCCGGCGTCGTTCGCCGGCGACGGTGATCCCAGCACGAGCGGGATCGACCCCGGGATGTGCCCGCGCGCGTGGGCGTTCGGGCCGCGGACGTCGGCTGCGACGAGGTCCGCGGCGGCGAGGTGGCCTTCGAGCCAGGCCGCGTCGACGACCGGGGGGAGCTCGGCGGTCAGTCGACCGACTCCAGGAAGGCGAGCAGGCACTCGTTGAAGTCTTCCGGGCACTCGAGGCTCGGCAGGTGACCCGCGCCCTCGAAGACCGCGAGCCGGCTCCGGCTGGCGGCGTCGGCGACGACGCGCGCGTCGTCGACGGAGACGAGCGGATCGTTCTCGCCGACGGCGACGAGCAGGGGGCCGGAGAGCTCGCGAACCACGTCGCTCGCGCCGAGCCGGTCGCGAATCGCCGTCAACGCCCGCCGGAGCCCTTCCGGGCTCTGCTCGAGCGCGAGCCGCTCAACCCGGGCGCGCTGCTCGGCGTCGAGCGTGGCGAAGACGCTCGGCCCCATTTCCTCCCAGAGCCCCGCGGCTCCTTCGTCGGAGATCCGGCGCAGCCAGCGATCGCGGAGGGGGCGGCGCTCAGGCGGGTCGGCCTCCGGCCGGGAGCCGACGAGGCCGAGCGCGAGCACTCGCTCGCGCGCCCTCCTGGCGATCGCGAGGGCGCAGTAGCCGCCCATCGAGGCGCCGATCGCCGCGAACGGCCCGTCGACCTGCCGCAGAACCGCGCCGGCCCACTCGTCCATCGTCGAGCCGAGGTCGTAGAGCCTCGGGGTTGTCACCTCGTAGCCGGAGAGGGCCTCGAGTTGCGGCTCCCACATCCGCTCGTCGAGCGGGAGCGCATGGAGGAGGACGACCTTCACGGCGGCGACTTTACCCATGGCGGATCAGCAGGGCTCCCGGCTGCGCCTCCGCGCCGGAGTACCCGGCACCCGGACCGGAGACGCCGAGGACCCCGGCCAGATCGCGGACGAGCTCGGCGGCCGGCGGCAACTCCGCCGGGGACCTCGCCGAGCGCGCGACGGCTCGCACCCGCACGGGCTCGGCTCCCGTCAGGCGGGCGAGGACGGTGGGGTTGGCGCGGAGGGCGACGACGTCGCCCGGCGGAAGTGGGCCGTGAAACTCGGGAACGGAGGCGTACTCGTCCGCAACCCCGCCCCGGTCGAAGAGAATCATCCGGACAACCTGTTCGTGCTCGACTCCGAGCACGAGGACGATTCCCCCGAGCCGTTCCGAGAGCTCGCGCGCGAGCCTCCGCAGGAGCCTCGGCTCACGGTCGCACAGCTCGTCGTGGACGGTGATCCAGCCGTTCCGGGCCGGGCCGATCGCGCTGCCCTCCGAGCGGCCGAGCCTGGGAACGAACTGGCGCACGGCGCGCTCGACCGGGGAGACGTCGTCGGTCTGCACGTGGATCGACCCGTAGGAGCGGCCCGGCAAGGCCGCGTCCAGCGCACCCTCCAGCACGTCGAGGTCGGCCGAGAGATACCGCGAGTGCTCGCGGAAGCCGAGCCGCTCATAGAGCGCCCGAGCCCCGCTGTTCTCGGTCATCACCTCCAGGGTCAGCACGGTCGAGCCGCGGGCGCGAACCTCCGTGAGGACGTGCCGGATCAGGGCCTGCGCGGTTCCCTGCCGCCGGGCCTCAGGCGTGACGTAGAGATCGGTCAGCTCCGGCGCGCGGCCCCCGTTCGCGCTCACGTCGACCAGCGCGAAGCCCACGGGGCGGCCGTCGGCCTCGGCGATCAGGGCGATGCCCTCGGCGACATGGCGCTGGATGTCCAGCCAGGCCTCCTTCCACGGCTCGCGGAGGAACGCCGGCCCGCCGAGCTCCTCGTCGAACGCCGCCCACAGCTCTCGGAGGAGCTCGCGGTCGGCTTCCGTCGCCGCGCGGATCGTCATCGCGGCAGCACCCGCAGCCCGGTCAGCAGGTAGTGGGCGGTCAGGTTCTGGAAGGGGTCGAAGCGCCCGCCGAGCTCGCGGACCTCCTCGCTGGAGACGGGCCGGCTCCCAAGATAGAAGGCCGAGACAGCCTTCCGGAGGCCGAGATCGCCGGCCGGCCAGGCGCGGGGGCGGGCGAGGTGCCGCGCGAGGAACCAGTCCGCCGTCCACTCCCCCAGGCCCCGGAGCGCCACGAGCCTGGCCTTGACCTCGTCGTCGGGGAGCCCTGCGAGCGCCTCGAAGTCGAG
>JACDAS010000103.1 GCA_013695295.1 Actinomycetota bacterium
TTCGTGTTCAGGTACCGGCGGTCGACGTCGATCCAGACCCCGCCGAGCCGGTCGACGATCTCCTTGAACCCCGAGAAGTTGACCGTGATCAGGTAGTTGATCGGCACGCCCTGCGGCTTCAGCAGCTTCTGGACGGTCGCCACCGCCCCCTTGGCCCCGCAGAGCGAGTAGGCCTCGTTGATCTTGCCGATGTACGGGGTGTGACCCGGGCAGGTCACCTCGACCTGGAGGTCGCGCGGGAACGAGAGCATCGAGAGGGCCTCCTGACGCGGGTCGGCGCGCAGGAGCATCACCGTGTCCGAGCGGTAGCTGCCGTTTCGGGGCTCGTCCTCTCGGCGGTCGTAGCCGATCACCAGCGCGACGGCGGTGCCCTCCGGGGGCACGGCGTTCAGCCGTTCGCGCGCCTCGATCACGTCCTTCGTCTTGGCCTGGATCGCATCGACCTGCTCGTGGAGGAAGAGGTACGCCCCGCCCGCAAGCGCGCTGGCGATCATCAACAGCGCGACTAGCGCCCAGAGGACGATCTGGCCGACGAGGCGCAGACCCGTCCGGCGCCGGGGCGGCGGCTGGCGGTATCGCGCCATCGGGGTGAGCGCGGCAGGCGGCAGCACGCCACGCCCGTTCCCGTTCGTGGAGGCTCCCCGGCCGATCCCTCGTTTCAGCGTCGTCCGCATCGCGATTCAGGCAGGCGAAGAGCACCCGCACCAGGGCGCTCGCCAACCCGTAGAGGATAGCCGAGGCCCCGGAGCCGCTCAGCGGCCGAGGGTCTGCGAGACCGGAACGACCCCGGCCGACTCGACCTCGTAGCCGAGATTCGGCCGGAGCCAGCGCTCCGCCTCGGCCTGCTCCATGCCCTTCCGCCGCGCGTAGTCGTCGACCTGGTCTCGGCCGAGGCGGCCGACCGCGAAGTAGCGTGCCCTGGGGTGCCCGAGGTAGAGGCCGCTGACGCTCGCCGCCGGGAGCATCGCGAAGGTCTCCGTCAGCTCGATTCCCGCGGCGGAGGCCCCCAAAAGCTCGAACAACCGCAGTTTCTCGCTGTGATCGGGGCAGGCGGGGTAGCCGAACGCGGGCCGGATGCCCCTGAACCGCTCCGCGTGGAGGTCGTCGCTGCGGAGTTCCTCGGCCGGGGCGTACCACTGGCGGCGGGCGAGCAGGTGCGCGTATTCGGCGAACGCCTCGGCGAGCCGGTCGGCCAGCGCCTTGACCATGATCGATCGGTAGTCGTCGCCCTCGGCCTGGTAGGCGTCCGCGAGCTCGTTCGCCCCGAGGCCAGCGGTGACCACGAAGGCGCCGATGTGGTCCTCGAGCCCCGACTCGAGCGGTGCGACGAAGTCCGCGAGCGAGTGGTTCGGCCTCCCGTCGCTCTGGACGGCCTGCTGCCGGAGCATCGGGAAGCGCGTGAGCTCGCGGGCGCGCGCGTCGTCGGCAAAGACAACGACGTCGTCCCCGGCGACCCCGGCCGGCCAGAAGCCGTAGGCGCCGCTGGCGCGCAGCAGGCCGTCGCGCGCGATCTCGTCGAGGAGCTCGGTCGCGTGCGCGTACAGCTCGCGGGCCGCCTGCCCGCGCTCGGGATGGTCGAGGATCGCCGGGAACCTGCCCTTGAGCTCCCAGGCGGCGAAGAAGAACTGCCAGTCGATGTAGTCCACGAGCGTCGTCAGGGGCACGTCGAGCTGCCGGACGCCGGTGAAGAGAGGGGCAGCGACGTCCTCGGGGCGCCACTCGATCGGCGTCCGGTTCGCGAGCGCGTCGGCGTAGGCGAGGAGCGGCTTGCGCACGCGCTGCTCGTGCTCGGAGCGAAGCCGCTCCTGCAGGCTCCTGTTCTCGCGGTCCGAGACCCGCCGCCTCATCGGGTCGAGCAGGTCCGACACGACTCCGATCACCCTGGACGCGTCGAGGACGTGAACGGTTGGTTGGGCATAGGCGGGGGCGATCCTGACGGCCGTATGCTGCTTCGACGTGGTGGCGCCGCCGATGAGGAGCGGCAGCTCGAGGCCGCGGCGCTCCATCTCGCGGGCGACGTTGACCATCTCGTCGAGCGACGGGGTGATGAGACCCGACAGGCCCACGAAGTCGCAGGCTTCGGCGACCGCCGTCTCGAGGATCCGGTCGGCCGGGACCATGACGCCGAGGTCGATCACCTCGTAGCCGTTGCAGCCGAGGACGACGCCGACGATGTTCTTGCCGATGTCGTGGACGTCGCCCTTGACGGTTGCGAGGACGATCTTGCCCTGCGCGCGGGCCTCGATCCCGGTTCGCGCCTTCTCCGCGGCCATGTAGGGCTCCAGGTAGGCGACCGCGCGCTTCATCGCGCGCGCGCTCTTCACCACCTGCGGTAGGAACATCTTCCCGGAGCCGAACAGGTCGCCGACGACCTTCATCCCATCCATCAGCGGCCCCTCGATCACGTCGAGAGGGCGGGCGGAGCCGGCACGAGCCTCCTCCGTGTCCGCCTCGATGAAGTCGACGATGCCGTGCACGAGCGCGTGGCGCAGGCGCGCCTCGACGGAGGCCTCCCGCCAGGAGAGGTCGGTCTCGCGCCGCGTCGCCTCGCCCTTCACGGTGTCGGCGTACTCGACCAGCCGCTCGGTCGCATCCGGGCGCCGGTCGAAGATCACGTCCTCGACGAGCTCGAGCAGGTCGGCCGGGATGTCCTCGTACACGACGAGCTGCCCGGCGTTGACGATCCCCATGTCGAGGCCCGCCCGGATCGCGTGGTAGAGGAACGCCGAGTGCATCGCCTCGCGGACGGCGTCGTTGCCCCTGAAGGAGAACGAGAGGTTCGAGATCCCGCCGCTCGTGCGGGCCCCGGGGCAGCGCGCCTTGATCAGGGGCAGCGACTCGATGAAATCCCTGGCGTAGGGGTTGTGCTCCTCGATGCCGGTCGCGACGGCGAGGACGTTCGGGTCGAAGACGAGATCCTCGGCGGGGAAGCCCACCCGGCCGGTCAGGAGGTCGTAGGCGCGGCCGCAGATCTCGACCTTTCGCTCGACGGTCGCGGCCTGGCCCTCCTCGTCGAAGGCCATCACCACCGCGCCGGCGCCGAAGCGACGGATCGTCCTGGCCTGCTCGAGGAATGCCTCCTCCCCCTCCTTGAGGCTGATCGAGTTGACGACACCCTTGCCCTGGATGCACTTCAGGCCGGCGGCGAGGATCCCCCAGCGCGAGCTGTCGACCATGATCGGCAGGCGCGCGACCTCCGGCTCGGTCGCGATCAGGTCGAGGAAGGTCGTCATTGCCTCCTCGCCTTCCAGGAGGTCGGCGTCCATGTTCACGTCGAGCAGGTTGGCTCCGCCCCGGACCTGCTCGAGCGCGACGTCCACCGCCCCCTGGTAGTCCCCCGCCTCGACCAGCCGGCGGAAGCGCGCCGAACCGGTCACGTTGGTGCGCTCGCCGATGATCACGAAGCCGGTGTCGGGACCGATCGTGAACGGCTCGAGGCCGCTGAACCTGGTGGCCGGCTGCCGCTCCGGGACACGTCTCGGTGCCAGGCACCGAGTCAGGTCGGCGATCGCCCTGACGTGGTCGGGCGTTGTGCCGCAGCACCCCCCGACGACGTTCAGCAGGCCCTCCTCGGCAAACTCTCGGAGCAGCCTGCTCGTGTCGACCGGCAGCTCGTCGTAACCGCCGAAGGCGTTCGGGAGCCCCGCGTTCGGGTGGCACGAGACGTACGCGGGCGCGATCCGGGCGAGCTCCTCGACGAACGGTCGCATCTGGGCGGCTCCGAGCGAGCAGTTGACGCCGACCAGCAGGGGATTCGCGTGCTCGATCGCTGTCCAGAAGGCCTCGACGGTCTGGCCGGAGAGGGTGCGGCCGCTCAGGTCGACGACGGTCATCGAGATCCAGAGCGGCAGGTCGGGAGCCTCTTCGGCTGCCGCGACGATCGCGGCCTTCGCGTTCAGGGTGTCGAAGATCGTCTCGATCAGGAGCAGGTCGACGCCGCCGTCTCGCAGCCCACGGATCTGCTCCGCGTACGAGGCGGCCACCTGGTCGAAGGTGTGCGTCCGAAAGGCAGGGTCGTCGACCCGGGGCGAGAGCGAGAGCGTCACGTTCAGCGGTCCCACGGAGCCCGCGACGAAACGCGGCCCGGCTGCCTCGGCGGCGCCGTCTGCTGCCTCGCGCGCGAGCCGGGCTCCGGCGACGTTCAGCTCATAGACGGAAGCCTCGAGCCCGTAGTCGGCCTGGCCGATCGACGTCGCGGTGAACGTGTTCGTCGTCGTGATGTCGGCGCCGGCGGAGAAGTACGCGTCGTGGATCGAGCGCACGACCTCCGGTCGGGTCAGGTTCAGGAGGTCCGGGTTGCCCTTCACGCTCCGCGGGTGATCGCGGAACCGCTCGCCGCGGAAGTCCTCCTCGCTCAGGCCGCGCCCCTGGAGGAGCACGCCCCACGCGCCGTCGAGCACGAGGATCCGCTCCTCCATCAGGCCCTTCAGGGTGTGCGCGACTTGCATTGACCTCCCCGCACGAGACCGGGAGACACGGGGCGCGCTTCCGGGCTCTTTAGGCGTTTTTTACCCTGGTCGCCAAGCTGCCACAAAGCTTTCCAGGCTCGGGAAAGGCTAGCAGCGAGGGGCTGCCGACAGCGTGTCCTAGCCTGCGGAGGTCAGCGGCCGCTGGTCGGCGCTCTCGGCCCCGCCCACGATCTGGAGCTGATTCTCGGCGTGCCGGATGCGCTGCTCGAGCTGCCAGCGATCCGCGTCCGACTCACCCCGCTCGACCCGTTCGAGCTCGCTGCGGGCCGTCTCGAGCTGGTTCCTCGCCCGTTCCGGGTCGATCTGCGCCGCCTCGGCCGCGTCGTCGACCAGGGCGAGGGCCCGATCCTGCTCCACCTTGAAGAACCCCGGCCCCGTCGCATACTCGCGGACGTCCTCGCCGCGACGGACGTGCACGCGCGTCGCCCCGGCGCGGAGGGTGGCCACCAGCGGTGCATGGCGGGCGAGGATGCCGATCTCCCCGTCGGCGCCCGGCACGATCAGGAGCTCGGCCTCGCCCTCGAAGACAGCCCCCTCGGGCGTCACGAGCGAGACATCGAAGGTCCTGCGGCCTTCGGAAGCCACAGCTAGTGCCTCGTCCAGTGACGTTGCCGAGCTCCTGGGTCGCGAGCACCAAGCCAGGCTAGGACGCAGGGAGCCCGCGTACCCTCAGGTACGGGGGCGACTGAGGACGACGCCTGGCGCAGCGTGATCGCGGGCCAGGAGCCGGTGAACGTTGCTGGGCGGGGCACTAGGCGGCGGCCGCGCCGGCGGTCTCGCGACCCTTGGCGACGGCGTCGTCGATCGTCCCGACCATGTAGAACGACTGCTCGGTCAAGTCGTCGTGCTTGCCCTCGATGATCTCCTGGAAGCCCGCGATCGTGTCCTCGAGCTTCACGTACTTCCCCGGTGTGCCGGTGAACTGCTCGGCGACGAAGTTCGGTTGCGAGAGGAAGCGCTGCACCTTGCGCGCGCGCTGCACGATCAGCTTCTGCTCGTCGGTGAGCTCGTCGAGACCGAGGATCGCGATGATGTCCTGGAGGTCCTTGTAGGTCTGGAGGATCTCCTGCACGCGGGTGGCCGTCCGATAGTGCTCGTCGGACACGATCCCCGGCTGAAGGGCCCGCGAGACCGAGTCGAGCGGGTCGACCGCGGGATAGATCCCTTGCTCCACGATCGCGCGCGAGAGCACGGTCGTCGCGTCGAGGTGGGCGAACGTGTTGGCGGGCGCGGGGTCGGTGAGGTCGTCGGCCGGCACGTAGATCGCCTGGACCGAGGTGACCGAGCCCGTGCGGGTCGAGGTGATCCGCTCCTGAAGCTCGCCCATCTGAGTCGCCAGATCCGGCTGGTAGCCGACGGCGCTCGGCATCTTGCCGAGCAGCGCCGACACCTCGGACCCCGCCTGCACGAAGCGGAAGATGTTGTCGACGAACAGGAGCACGTCCTGGCCCTCGTCGCGGAAGTACTCGGCCATCGTCAGCCCGGAGAGGGCGACGCGCAACCTCGCACCCGGCGGCTCGTTCATCTGGCCGTAGACGAGCGCCACCTTGTCGAGCACGCCCGACTCCTGCATCTCGATCCAGAGGTCGTTGCCCTCACGTGTGCGCTCTCCGACGCCCGCGAAGACCGACACGCCGCCGTGCTGCATCGCCACGTTGTGGATCAGCTCCTGGATCAGCACGGTCTTGCCGACGCCGGCACCACCGAAGAGCCCGATCTTGCCGCCCTTGACGTAGGGCGCGATCAGGTCGATCACCTTGATTCCGGTCTCGAAGATCTCCACCTTCGGCTCGAGCTCGCGGAACTCCGGAGGCTTGCGGTGGATCGGCCAGCGCTCGCCGGTCGCCGCCTCCTTCATGTCGATCGGGTCGCCGAGGACGTTCCAGAGCCGGCCGAGGGTCTGGGTGCCCACGGGAACGGAGATCGCCTCGCCGAGGTCGACCACGTCGAGACCGCGTGAGAGCCCGTCAGTCGAGTCCATCGCGACCGCCCGGACCCGGTCGTCGCCGAGATGCTGCTGAACCTCCGCGATGAGGGTGACGGGTTGATCTCCGCCGCGGGTCGGAGCCTCGATGCGGAGCGCGTGGTTGATCTGCGGCAGGCTCCCCGTGAAGACGGCGTCGACGACGACGCCCTTGATCTCGAGCAGCTTGCCCACGTTCTTCGGCTTCCCGTTCTCTTGGTCAGGCATTGGACTCCCGGACAGAGGGGTGCGGACGATCGCCACGCCGCAGGAGGCGGCGTCCGAGCGCTCCGAGTCTACCGGAGCGCGTTTCGCCTCCCGCCTCGGGTCGGAGCGATCGATACTCCTGTTGCAGCACCGCCACCCGGGCGATGTGGTCGATGCTTCAGGCGTACGAGGTGATGAGGCTGGCGATCATGCGTCGAGCATAGCTCCGGCGTCCCGCGAGGCCGCCGCAGCTAGAGAGCGTCGACGGACATCGGCTGGACGTGCGTGAAGAGGGGCACCGGCTTCGGGGCCAGCAGCTCCGTCCGGCGCAGGGCGCGAAGAGACGTCGCCTCCGTGTTCCGGGCCTGAGAGGTCTTGACCAGGAAGTCCGGCCGAACGCGGTCGCTCGAGGAGACCAGGGAAAGCAATCCGAACGCCGCAGCCGCCACGACGGCCGCGGCTGCCGAGGCGACGCCGAGCACCCCGGCCACCCGGCGCCGGCGCTGAGGCAGCGCGACGGGATGCTCGAGCGCAACGAGCGGCTCGGCGCGCAGGGCCTCGGCGACCGAGCGCGTACCTCGCTCGAAGTCACAGCAGTCGGAGCACTCGTGGAGGTGGGCGACCAAGAGTCGCCCTTCGAGCTCGGACAGGTCCTCGTCCAGGCGCACGGACACCCAGCGCCGGGCCCGCTCGCAGCTCTCGTTCCTCATTCCCCACATTTCATAACCTTCGACGGCCTTCGGGCAGCATTGTTAGCGATTCACCAAAGCTCGAACCTGCTGTCGGCGACGACGCCGATCAGTATGAGCATGAAACCTACGCTGACGAAGACCGCGGACGTGTTGATCGCCTCCTCGCGCTCCTCGAGCGTCGCCTTCCTGACCAGGCGCGGCCCGAGCAGCGGGACGATGCTGGCGTCGCCCCGCAGGCGCAGGGGACCCCGGTTGCCCATGAAGAAACCCCCCACCAGGAGGATCGAGCCGACGATGTAGAGCCCGAGTGAGGTTGAGCGGTCGGCCGCAGACCCCGCGAGCACGCCGACCGCGAGCGCGACGAGCGACGTCGCGGCCGCGACCCCGACTGTGAGCAGCGCAAAGCGGACGAGCGCCGCGACGAGCAGCGAACTGCGGGCGCCGATGGTCTTACCCGACGGCGGACTGGGGCAACATGCGCATCTCTTCCTCGGACATCGGCCAGCGCTCGAGCGGGTAATGGCAGGCCGCCACGTGGTCGTCGCCGAATGGATAGAGCGGTGGCTCCTCGACGTCGCAATGCCCCTCGCGGAAGCGCGGGCAGCGCGGATGGAACCAGCAGCCGCTCGGCGGGTTGATCGGGTTCGGCACGTCGCCCTCGAGCACGATCTGCTTCCGGTTCCGGCCGACCGTCGGGTCCGGGATCGGCACCGCGGAGAGCAGAGCGCCCGTGTAGGGATGCTTCGGCGCCTCGTAGAGCGTGAACCGGTCGGCGAGCTCGACGGCGTGCCCGAGGTACATGACCATGACCCGGTCCGAGATATGCCGGACGACGTTGAGGTCGTGGGCGATGAAGACGTAGGTGAGCCCGAAGTCCTCCTGCAGGTCCTTGAGCAGGTTCAGGATCTGCGCCTGCACCGAGACGTCGAGGGCGGAGACGGGCTCGTCGCAGACGATCAGCTTCGGATTGACGGCGAGCGCGCGCGCGACCCCGATGCGCTGACGCTGACCGCCCGAGAACTCGTGCGGGAACCGGTTGTAGTGCTCCGGGTTCAACCCGACGACCTCGAGCAGCTCCTGAACCCGTCGCTTCACCTCGGCCTCGGTACCGAGCCGATGCACCTCGAGGGCCTCGGCGACGATGAAGCCGACCCGTTTGCGGGAGTTCAGCGAGGCGTAGGGATCCTGGAAGATCATCATCATCTCGCGCCGGATCGGCCGCATGTCGGCGCGCGAGAGCTTCGTGATATCGCGCCCGCGGAAGACGACGCGGCCCGAGGTCGGCTCGAGGAGCCGCATGATGCAGCGGGCCATCGTCGACTTGCCGCATCCCGACTCGCCGACCACGCCGAGCGTCTCGCCTTCCCGCACGCGGAAGCTGACGCCGTCCAAGGCCTTCACAGCCGCGATCTGCTTCTGGAAGATGATCCCGCGCGTGACGGCGAAGTGCTTCTTCAGGTCGTCCACGACGAGGAGCTCGTCGTCTCGAATCTCAAGCGGGGGTTGCCCGTTCGCGTCCCTCCGACCGAACGGCATCAGTGCCTCGTCCGGTGACGTTGCCGAGCTTCTGGGTCGCGAGCACCAAGCGGGGCTAGGACGCAGGGAGCCCGCGTACCCAGAGGTACACGGTCGGTGAGCGTTGCTGGGCGGGGCACTAGCTCGCCTGCGCCATCATGCCGGCGATCAGCTTCGCGGCCTCGCGATCCTTCGTCTCGTGGTCGAGATGGCATGCGGCGAAGTGGTCGGAGTCGTCGAAAACCGGCAGCAGCGCAGGGTCGTCGGCCTTGCAGACGTCCATCACGTAAGGGCACCGCGGGTGGAACCGACACCCCCTCGGGGGGTTGAGCAGCGACGGGGGTGAGCCGGGGATCTGCACGAGTCGGTCGACCACCGAGTCGAGCCGTGGCAACGAGCCGAGGAGCCCCCACGTGTAGGGCATGTGCGGCCGCTTGAAGATCCGCTCCACCGGGCCCTTCTCGACCACCTGCGCCGCATACATCACGACCACCTCGTCGGCGACCTCCGCGACCACGCCGAGGTCGTGGGTGATGACCAGGATCGCGCTTCCGAACTCCTCCTGCAGCTTCTGCATCAGGGTCAGGATCTGCGCCTGCGTCGTCACGTCGAGCGCGGTGGTCGGCTCGTCGGCGATCAGCAGGTCGGGGTTGTTGACGAGGGCCATCGCGATCATCACTCGCTGTCTCATCCCGCCGGAGAACTGATGCGGATAGTCGTCGATCCGCCGCTCGGGCCGCGGAATGCCCACCGCCTTCAGGAGCTCGAGGGCCCGCGCCCGCGCCTGCGACTTCGTAACGTCTCGGTGGAGCTGGATCGCCTCGGTCAGCTGCTTGCCCACCTTGTGCACCGGGTTCAGCGAGGTCATCGGATCCTGGAAGATCATTGCGATCTCGCTCCCGCGAATGTCCCGGAACTCGCGGGCGCCCATCGTCAGCAGGTTCTTGCCCTTCCAGAGGGCCTCCCCGCTCGTGATCGTGGTGCGCTTCGAGTTCAGACCCATGATCGTCAGGCACGTCACGCTCTTCCCGGAACCCGACTCGCCGACGATGCCCAGAGTCTTCCCCTTCTCGATCGAGAAGCTGACGCCGTCGACCGCCTTCACGATCCCGTCGTCGGTGCGGAAATAGGTCCGCAGGTCGGTGACCTCGAGCAGCGCCATCTAGTGCTCTGTCCCGGAAGTTCGACGATGATCCTGGCGGCTGCAAAGCAAGCCGATCAAGGACGCAGGGAGCGTCCATACGCCGGTCGTATGGGCGTGACTGAGGACGCCGAGCGGCGCCGCTTTGCAGCCGTCAGGGCGCGCCGCACTTTCGGGACAGAGCACTACGGGCACCCTATCGTGCCTGCGGAAGGATTTGAAGCCTCAGCTGAGCCTGATTCTGGGGTCGATCCAGGCGTAGAGGAGGTCGACGATCAGGTTGAAGACGATGATGCAGATCGTCGAGAACACCACGATCCCCTGCACCGTCGGCAGGTCGAACGTGTCGAGCGCGCTGATCGCCGTCTTGCCCAGCCCCGGTAAGGCGTAGACCGTCTCGGTGAAGACCGCGCCCCCGAGCGCGAGGCCGATGTCCATCCCGAGCATCGTCACGACCGGCAGCATCGCGTTCCGGAGGATGTGCGAGCGCATGACCTGGTGCTCCGGGGCGCCTTTGGCGCGCGCCGTCCGCACGTAGTCCTCGTTCATCGTCTCCATGACGTTCGCGCGGATCATGCGCACGTAGAGCGCGGCGAACAGGATCGCGAAGGTCGCCCAGGGCAGGAACAGGTGGTACGCCCACTGCACCGGTCCACCGCAATCGGTCGAGGGGTTGATGAAGTCGCAGTAGTTGGTGATCGGGAACCACCCCAGCTTGTAGCCGAAGAAGAACGAGAAGATCAGGCCGAGCCAGACCGGGTGTGCAGAGATCCCGACCAGCACGAACACCATCGAGGCTCTGTCTAAGAGCGAGCGCGGGCGGATCGCGGAGAGGATTCCGAGCGGCACCGCGATCAGCATCCAGAGCACGACCCCGCCGACCACGAGCGAGGCCGTCACCGGCGCGGCGTCCTTGACGATGTCGTTGACCTCGCGCCGGGTCGCGAACGAGCGGCCGAGCGACTGGTGCACGACGAGGCGCTCGAGGAACTTGAGGTACTGAACCGGAACGGGCTTGTCGAGGCCCCAGTAGGCCTGAACGCGCTTGACGTCGTCCTGCGTGCACGCCTTTCCGCACAGCCCGAGTGCCGGGTTCGCCGGGACGATGAAGAAGATGATGTAGGTCACGACCGTGACCGCGACGAAGAGGACGACCGCCCAGAGAAGGCGGCGGATGATGTAGCGGATCATCTGAGCTTCGCTCCTTCTGTCGGCGGAAAGCGGAACCCTATCGAGACCGGTTGCCCTCTGTCACCCTGGGGAGGGCGGGGCGCCGGCTCGAAGCCGACGCCCCTCGTGTCCCCACGCCTTGCGGCGGTACCGCGTACTACTTCTTGCAGGCCGCGGCGAGATCGAACTCCCACACGGGGTGATACAGGTAGCACCCGGTGCTCTTGGAGATCAGGTCGCGGATCGTGATGTTGAGGAACGGCGCCCACGGGACGGCGTTCTTCATGATGTCGCCGTCGAGGTTGGCCCAACCCTGCTCACGGGCCTTCCCGGACAGCTTGCCGATTGCCTCGATCTTCTTGTTGTAGACCGGGTCGTTGAAGTACGACTCGTTCGAGTTCGAGGTCTCCTGGATGTTGTTGCCGTTCAGGAGCGGCTCGAAGAACGTGACCGCGTCGGCGTAGTCGACCAGCCAGCCCTCGTCGCAGATGTCGAAAGGCTCGCCCCTGGTCGCGCACTTCTCGTGCTGGACAGCACGGGCGAACTGCTTGACCTCGACGTCGACGCCGATCTGCTTCAGGTTGAACTGGAGGACCTGTGCCCGAATCACGCGGGCGCCCGTCGTGGTGCTGTAGAGGATGAGCTTGTTGGGCTTGTTCTTCGACTGACCCAGGAACTTCTTCGCCGCGTTCGGGTTGGAGCCCTTGAGCGGGAAGAGGTCGACGTTCTTCGTCAGGGCAGGCGGGAGGATCTGGTCAGTCCGCTTGCCACCCAGGAATCCGCTCGCCCGCACCAGTGCCGGGCGGTCGATTGCGAAGTTGATCGCCTTCTTCAGCGGGATGTCACCCTTGAACGCACGGTCGTGGTTCAGCGCGAAGTAGCTCGTGCCGAGCGCCGTGTTGAAGTAGTACTGACCGTCCTTCTTGTTGACGCCGTACTTGTCGGCGATCTCCTTGTATGCGGTCGGCGGAATCCCGTCGACGCACCAGTCGGTCGCGTCCTGCTCCGTGTTCAGCCGGCACGAGGCGAGAGTCGGTCCGATCGGCCAGACGATCTTGTCGACGTTCGACGGGCGCGGGCCCTTGTAGAACTTGTTCTTGCTGAGCACGAGCTGCCGGTTCACGGTCCGCTCGGACACGTAGTAGGGGCCGGAGCCGGCCGGATTGTTGACGCCGTCGGGCTCGATGCCCATGCTCGGGGTGACCGGGCAGAAGAACGGCATCGTCAGCCGTGCGACGAGATCCGGTACGGGCTTCGTCGTCTTGATCGTGAGGGCGTAGGCGCCATTGGCCTTGATGCCCGAGATCGACGAGGCCTTGCCGGCAATCACTGCCTCAGCGCCGACGATCTCCTTCATGTAGGACGTCGCCGGAGACTGCATCTTCGGGTTCGCGTCGCGGTTGAACGCGAGCACGAAGCTCTGAGCGGTGACGTTTGCGCCGGTGTGGAACTTATAGGTCTTCTTGAGGGTGATCGAGTAGGTCTTCCCGTTCTTCGAGATCTTCGGGAAGCCCGCAGCAACCTCGGGGATGACCTGCGCGCCCGCCGCACCTTCCTTGTCGGGATAGCTGTACAGCTTGGCGCACGTCGCGTAGCCAATGGCTCCGAACGTGTCGGTGAAGTAGGCGAGCGCCGGGTCGACGTAGTCGACGTCGGTGCTCTTGCTCAGCCGCAGTGTGCCGCCCTTCTTGGCGACGCCAGCTGCGCTGCGATCGGTGCCGCTCGATGCCGGGGCGGCAAAGCCCGCGGCGACGAGCAGGCCGACCC
>JACDAS010000134.1 GCA_013695295.1 Actinomycetota bacterium
GCGAGCATGCCGTACGCCTGGGCGAGCGCATACATGAAGCCCGTGCACCCGGCAGAGAGGTCGTACGCGGCGGCGTCGGGAGCGCCGAGCTGGTCAGCGAGCAGCGCGCCGGTCGAGGGGAAGGCCATGTCGGGGGTCACGGTCGCGACCACGATCAGGTCGATCGAGTCCGCAGAGACGCCCGCGCGTTCGAGCGCGAGCCTGGCGGCAGGAAGAGCGAGGTCCGAGAGCGCCTCCTCGGGCGCCGCGATCCGCCGCTCGCGGATTCCGGTCCGATCCATGATCCACTCGTCGGAGGTGTCGACCAGACGGGAGAGTTCGGCGTTCGTCAGCACGCGGTCGGGCACCCGGCAGCCGATGCCGGTGATCGAGGCCCGGAAGCCGTTTTGCCCGGCCGTACCGATCATTGGGCCGCGAAGGTCAGCGTCCCGCGCACCGCGAGCTTGCCGCCGACCGTAGCCGTCGCCTTGCCGCGGCCGATCGGGCCGCGAGCCTGCTCGAGCGCGCAGACGAGTACGAGCTCGTCGCCCGGCGAGACCAACCGCTTGAACCGCACGCTGTCGATCCCTGCGAACAGTGCGAGCTTGCCGCGGTTCGCCTCCTCGGAGAGCACCGCCACCGCTCCAGCCTGCGCCATCGCCTCGACCATGATCACTCCCGGCATGATCGGCCGTCCCGGGAAGTGCCCACGGAAAAACCACTCGTCGCCGCGCACCTCCGTGCGAGCGACGACCCGCACGCCCGGCTCCAGTTCGAGCACCTCGTCGAGAAAGAGAAACGGGTCACGATGCGGGATGATCGATTCGATCACGTTCCGGCCGAAGGGGGCTCCGGTCATTGCGCGACTACTCTACTTCGAGCTCCCATCGGGGCGACCCCGCCGGCGGAGTGCATCCGAGTGCAAGTGCCAGACCTCCTGACCCCGAGCGTCGTCGAGCCGATGCTGCGCGGACGCCTCGGACGGCCCCACCTGCACGTCGCGCGCTGCGCCTCGACCCAACTCCTGCTCGCCTCCAACGCCCCGGAAGGCGCCCTGGCGACGGCGGACGAGCAGTGGGCCGGCCGGGGCAGGCTCGGCCGGAAGTGGCACGCCCCGCGGGGCACGAGCCTGCTCTGCTCGACCGTGCTGCGGCCGGCAGTCGAGGCGGCGAGGCTCCCGGAGCTCTCGCTCGTGGCCGGGCGCGCCTGCGCCGAGGCGATCGCGTCCGTGACCGGCCTCGAGCCGCAGTTGAAGTTCCCGAACGATGTCCTGATCGGCGGCCGGAAGGCCTCGGGCATCCTCGCAGAGGCGACCGAGGGGCGGGTGGTGCTCGGCATCGGGGTGAACGTCAACGTGCCGGCGGAGGAGCTCCCGACCGATGTCGCCCTGCCCGCCACCTCCCTGCTCGTCGAGACCGCCGCCCCTGTCTCACGCGCGCTGCTGCTCGTGACGCTGCTCGAGTGCCTCGAGCACCACTACGACGCCTGGGTCAGGCGGGCCCGATCGTGAACTTCATCGAGAGCTGCGACTCGCCAGCGGCGCCGGCCGCTGCGAGCAGCGCCTCGTAGCGGCCATCCGGCAGCGTGCGATCCGCGACTGCGCCGTCCCAGACGACCTCGTGAGGCCCGGCGGCGAGGAACCCGACCGCGATCAGCCCCGCGCCGCGCCCGGACTTAACCGCCCTCAGCGAGACGAGCGCCGAGACGGCAAGCTCGAACGAGAACACGATCGCGTCGTCTCGCCCGTCTCCGTTGGGCGAGAACGCGGCCGGCGCCGCTGCAAAGCGCCCGAGCGTGCGGTCGACGAGCACCGAGAGCGTCGCCATCGCCGAGCGACCGTCCGCCTCGACAGCCGTGATCAGAAGCGCGTAGCGACCGTCCGCGAGCGCCTCTGGCGCCCAGCCCCAGGACTGGCGCCGGGCCGATTGCCGCTGCTCGGAGAAGAGGGTCACGACCTCCGCGCCGGCCGCGTCGAGCACGCGGGCGGTCACGACCGCGGGCCGGGCCAGCGTGTAGGTGACGACGGTCTCGTCGGCCTGGCCGTCTCCGTTCGGCGAGACCGTCGCCGGCGCTGCTCGGGCATTCGAGAGCAGGGGCGACGGGGGCTTGAGCGCCGGCGGAGGCGCGGCGGGAGGGGTGGGCGGAGGAGCGGGGCCCGGGCCGATCGTCCCGCTCGCGGGCCGCATCGCGGGACCGGCCTCGATCGTCCAGCGATAGGAGCGGTTCCTCGCCGCGGCCGACTTCCACGCCCAGTCGACCACGCTGCCGCTGCCGCGGCCCCGAGCGACTGCGCCACCCGCGGCGTCTGTGATCGTCACCGTCCAGGCTGCGGGCGACGAGAGCCGAGCCGCGAACCGAACCTCCGCCCCGAGCTCGCCGGTCACCGACGGCTCGTAGAGCTTCGGCAGTCCCGTCTCGGCGACCTTGCGGGCGATCGAGTCGAGCTGCGCGTAGAGCCGGTTGCCTGGACACTCCGTGAGCCCCGTGTCGCGGTGACCCGAGACCGCCCTCAGCGGGACGTCCACCCCGGGCCCATACCGCTCGTTCCCGCGCGACGTCAACCCGAGCGAGGCGAGCGGATCGGCATGGGCGACGTCGAGGCGCCACGCCAGGAGTCGCACCAGCGCCGCGCGCGCGGCGGGGGTGATCGCCTCGCGTCCGTACGTCCCGAGTACCGCAACGCCGACCGAGCCGGTGTTGAAGCCGGCTGCGTGCGCGCCGACGACGTTGCGCGCGACTCCCCCGTGCCGACCTTCGAAGATCTGGCCGTAGCGATCGACCAGAAAGTTGTAGCCGATGTCGTTCCAGCCGTTGGCCTTCACGTGGTAGAGCTCGATTCCAAGCACGATCGCTGCGGACTCGGAGGGCTCGTAGACGTTCGTCCCGGCCGTGTGGTGGACGACCGCGAGCCGGACCTTCCGCGCGTACCGCGGTGAGGCCCGCCGGATCTCCTCGTCTGCCGCCCACGCCGCACGTCTGACGATCCGTGGCGAGCCAGCCGCCGCAACGCGCCGCGCGAGTGGGGCGCTCCGGGGGACGCTACGGACGAAGAAGGCGCGAACGCGCCGGACGTCGCCCCAGGTCCGGTACTCGAGCCGGTCGGAGGCGCCGGTCCAAAACGGGCTGCCCAGGCGCCAGCCACGTGAGCGCCGAGCCTCGCTGCCGGCGTCCGGCTCGTCTGCCTCCGGCGCCGCCTGCTCCCACACGCCCCAGCGCCCCGCGAGGCTCCTCGCGCGGAACGCGACGCGCCCGGAGCCCTGCCAGTGCAGGCCGACGAGGTCGAACCGAGCGTCGTAGGCGCCGTTTGCGGCGGGCAGCTCGCGCGTGACCATGCTCGCGCTCGCCGCGTGGGCGGCGCCGGGGGCCACGAGCGCGGCGAGCAGGCAGAAGCGCAGAATCGTCATCGATGGACCTCTGGTTCTTCGGCCAGGGACGCCTCGAACCTTCGGCTAACATCCCTTGTAGCGTGAAACGGCCGCTCTCGCGAGGATTTCTGACCTCGCTCGCAGCGACGGCCGCCGCCTTCGTGCTCGCCCCCGCCGCTGCTGCGGCGCCGCCGAAGGTCCTCGCGGTCGAGTTCGCAAACGACGTCAACCCTGTCACCCAGGACTACGTCGTCGAGCAGATCCGGCGGGCGAACGATGATCGCTACGACGCAGTCGTCCTCGTGCTCGACACCCCGGGCGGCCTCTCCGAAGCGATGCGGAAGATCGTCCAGGTCGAGCTCGCCTCGCGGATCCCGGTGCTCGTGTACGTCTCGCCGGATGGCGCCCGCGCAGCCTCAGCCGGGGTCTGGATCGGCCAGGCGGCGGACATCCTGGCCATGGCGCCGCAGACGAACATCGGGTCCTCGACACCCATCTCGGTGGGCGGCGAGGACATCCAGAAAGACCTGAGAAACAAGGTGGTCAACGACGCCGCCGCCTCGCTGCGAGCGCTCGCGCGCAGCCATGGTCGGAACGTCAAATGGGCGGACGCCGCAGTCCGCAAGGCCTCGAACCTGACCGCGAGCGAGGCGCTCGAGCAGAACGTGATCGATGCGGTTGCACCGACGCTCCCGGCCCTGCTCAAGCAGCTCGAGGGACGCAAGACCAAGCCCCGGGGATTCGTCTTGCACCTCGCCGACGCACAGATCGACCGCGTCGAGATGTCCGTCTGGAAGCGGATCCTGGACACGCTGATCGATCCCAACATCATCGCGCTGATGCTCTCGCTCGGGGTGCTCGGCATCGTCGTCGAGCTCTGGAACCCCGGGCTCATCTTTCCCGGGACGGTCGGAGGGATCTCGCTGATCATCGGCCTCTACGGGGTGCAGGTGCTGCCGGTGAGCTGGGCTGGGATCCTGCTGATGCTGCTCGCGGCGGGCTTCTTCGGCGCAGAGCCGTTCGTCGTCAGCCACGGCGCGCTGACCCTCGCGGGTGGGACGTGCTTCGTGCTCGGCTCGCTGCTGCTCTTCGACCCGGCCGGCGACGCGTACCAGGTCTCGCTTCCGTTCGCCCTCGGCATCGCGGGCACGCTGACGCTGTTCATGGCCTTCCTCGTCGGCAAGATCGTTCAGATCCGCCGCAAGCCCGTCGAGGTCGGCGTCAACAGCATGGTCGGCGCGCAGGGAACCGCGCGCCGCGGAGGACAGGTCTTCGTCCAGGGCGAGCTCTGGCGCGCGCGCACCGCCGAGGGCGGGCCTCTCCCCGCCGGGTGCCCGGTCGAGGTCCTGGCGGTCGAGAACGACCTCGTGCTGCTCGTCCGGCAGGTCCGAGTTCCCGCCCATGCGTAGGATCTATCCGTGACCGTAGCGCTCGTCGTCGTCGGCGTCGTCCTGATCGCCCTGCTGCTGTTCCTCGTCTCCGCGATCAAGGTGGCGCGGGAGTACGAGCGCGGAGTCGTCTTCCGGCTCGGGCGCCTGCTCGACCCGCCGAAGGGGCCGGGGCTCTTCGTGCTGATCCCGCTGATCGACCGGATGGTGAGGGTCGACCTGCGCACGATCACGCTCAACATCCCCCCGCAGGAGGTGATCACGAAGGACAACGTTCCCGTCCGCGTGAACGCCGTCGCCTACTTCCGGATCGTCGAGCCCAAGGCCGCGATCGTGCAGGTCGAGAATTTCATGGTCGCCACGTCGCAGATCGCCCAGACGACGCTGCGCTCGGTGCTCGGCCAGCACGTGCTCGACGAGCTGCTCTCCGAGCGAGAGAAGATCAACGCGATCCTCCAGGAGATCATCGACGAGGCGACTTCGCCGTGGGGGATCAAGGTCTCGATCGTCGAGGTGAAGGACGTCGAGATCCCTTCCGGAATGCAGCGCGCAATGGCTCGGCAGGCCGAGGCCGAGCGGGAGCGGCGGGCCAAGGTGATCAGCGCCGAGGGCGAGTTCCAGGCCTCCGAGCGGCTGAAGGACGCGGCGCTCGTCATGGCGGAGGCTCCGGTTGCGCTCCAGCTCCGCTACCTGCAGACGCTGCTCGAGATCGGTGCGACGAACTCGACGACGATCGTCTTCCCGGCTCCGATCGACCTCCTGAGACCCTTCGTCGAGGGCTCCGGCAAGAGCACGGACTGAACGAGCTCCGAAGGGACGGGCGCTCGGGGCGATGGGTCGCGATCGCCCCGGAACGCGCACGGCGGCCTGGCGCACGGCGACCGGCCTTCGACCCTCCCTCCCCGGAGGAGCTCGAGTCGTGCCCGTTCTGCGAGGGGCGCGAGGATCGCACCCCCCCGGAGACGCTTCGGCTGCCGCCGGGACCGAGGGACTCGCCGGGCTGGGGCGTCCGCGTCGTCCCCAACCTCTTCCCGGCACTCGAGCGGCAGGAGGTCGTGGTGCATGTGCCCCGGCACGCCCGGTCGCTCGTGGAGCTCTCCGACGACGAGCTCAGGCTCGTCGTCTCAGCCTGGCGTGCGCGCCGGGCCGCGCTTCCGGATGGCTACCTCTACGTGTTCGTGAACGAGGGCGCGGGAGCCGGCGCGTCACTGCAGCATTCGCACTCGCAGCTCGCCTGGCTGCCGGCGCCGCCTCCCGGCGTCGTGGCGGCGGGCCGCGAGCAAGCCGCGGCCGGGCGGTCGAGGCGAGACCTCCTCGTCGCCTCAGAGACGGGGATCGAGCTGGCCTGCCCGCCAACGGGCTGGGCTCCCTACCAGCTGGTCTCAGCGCCGGACACCGCCTCCGGAGGCGGCGCATTCGCAGCCGGCGCCCCCCTCGAATCCGCGTTCAGACTCGCCGTCAGGGGCCTGCGCCTCGTCCACTCGGTGGTCGGGGCCTGCGCAGCGAACATCTGGCTGCACGACGGCCCTCACTGGCGCCTAGAGCTCGTGCCGCGGCTCGGAGTCCTCGCGGGCCTCGAGCTCGGCGCCGGCGTCTACGTCAACCCCGTGGCACCCGAGGAGGCCGCCCGGGCGCTGCGGTGCGCGGGCGCGTAGTAGCGCTCGGCGTACTCGCACACCATCCGCTTGGCGTCGAAGACGGCGCCGACCTGGGCGATCGAGGCCTTCATCATCCGGACCCAGCCGGGGCGGTCGCCGTAGTAGAGCGGGACGACCGCTTCCTCGAGAAGGTGGTAGAGCGACTCGGCAGCCTGCGTGTCGTCACCCCGATCCTCCTCGCCGCCGATCGCCCAGCCGATCTCGGGCGAGTACGCCTCGGCCCACCAGCCGTCGAGCACCGAGAGGTTCAGCACGCCGTTCAGCGCGGCCTTCATCCCACTCGTCCCCGACGCCTCGAGCGGCCGCCGGGGGGTGTTCAGCCAGACGTCGCAGCCCTGCACGAGCTCCCGCGCGATCGTCATGTCGTAGTCCTCGATGAATTCGACGCGCGGGCTGGCGGCCCTGGCGTAGCCGACCACGGCCTGCATGACGTCCTTCCCCGCCTCGTCGGCGGGATGGGCCTTGCCTGCGAGGAGTACTTGGACGGGACGCGCGGGATCGCCCGCGAGCCGCGCGAGGCGCTCCGGCTGGGAGAAGAGCAGGCCGGCTCGCTTGTACGTCGCGAACCTGCGGGCGAAACCGATCGTCAGCGCCTCCGGATCGAGTCCGGGGACGCGGGCGGCGAGCGTCCGCTTGGCGCTCAGATGCGACTCCCAGAGCACCTCGTCCGGCACCCCGGCCGCCCGTTCCCACGCCTGCTCGCCGGGATCGGCCCCCGGGCGCACCCCCGCCTCGTGGAGGAGCGCCGCCAGCGAAGCGGCGAGCCACGTCCTCGCGTGCACGCCGTTCGTCACGTGGCCGATCGGCACCTCGGCGACCGGCACTCCCGGCCACAGGGGTGCCCACATCGCCCGCGCCACCCCACCGTGGACACGGGAGACCCCGTTCGCGGCGGCGGTCGTCCGCAGAGCCAGCGGGGTCATCCCGAACGGGCCGCCGGCCTCGTCCGCGCGCCCGAGCGCAAGCAGCTCCTCCCAGGAGATCCCGGCGGCTGCGGCGAGCGCCGCGACGTAACGCCACACGAGCTCGTGGTCGAACACGTCGTTGCCGGCGGGGACGGGGGTGTGGGTCGTGAAGAGCGTCGTCGCGCGCACGAAGGCGAGCGCCTCTCCGGGCCGGGCCCC
>JACDAS010000108.1 GCA_013695295.1 Actinomycetota bacterium
TCGCGAGCGGGACGAGCGGGCGGATCCGGCCTGCGAGCGCGCCGAGCGCCGGCACCAGCGGCAGCAGGTAGCGGTCGAAGTGCGCCCCGAGCGTCAGCAGGTTGGCGAAGTACACGAGCACGAAGACGGAGAGCGCGAGGTCGGCGCGCCGCCGCTCTCGCAGTGCCACCGCGAGGCCCGCCACGGCCACGAGCGCCACCGGGCCGAACGTCCACCAGACCCGCCCGCTGAAGGCGAAGAGTGCAAACGAGTCGTGCTCGAAGCCGAGCCAACCCTCCCGGGCGAGCCGCTGTACCCGCAGTGCCTCGTCGCGCGCGAGCTCCGAGTGCACCGCGACGAACGGGCTCGTCCCGACGAAGGCGGCAACGGCGAGCGCCGCGGAGAGGGCGAGCCGCCGCCACTGGCCCCACGCAGAGACGAGGAGCGGGAAGGCGAGAAACACGCCCGGGTACTTCGCCCCGGCTGCAAGTCCCGCGACGAGACCAGCCCACTCCAGGCGGCCGGAGATCATCAGCGCGAGCGAGGCCGCGACACCGAGCGTCAGGGGCACGTCCGTGACGGCCATGTGCGAGTAGGCGACATGCGTCGTCTGGACAGCCACGACTCCGGCCGCGACCACGCCGGCGGCAGCGCCGTAGGCGCGTCGCCCGAGCCACCAGGACGCGGCCACGGCCGCGACCCCGAGCGCTGCGACGACGAGGCGGGCGGTCAGGTACGAGGGCGAGCCCTGCCAGCCCTGAAAGGGGGCGAGCAGGTAGAGGACGAGGGTCGGGTAGTCGAACCACTCCGGATCGAGGCCGCCGCCGTGCACCATCCGCCACGCGCGCGGCACGATGCTCTGCTCGTCCGGGTTGAGCAGGTTCCCGAACGGCAGCCCGTAGCGGATTCCCGGCAGCCTGAGTGCGGCGGCAGCGGCGAGGATGGCGACGAGCGCGAGGCGTGGATCGCCTCGCAGGAGGTCAGACTTCGGGCGGCGTTCCACCGACCAGCTCGGCCACCCGCTCGGCCTCCACGAGCACGGCGTCGATGCCCGCCCGCTCGAGCGCAAGGACCTCGTCGCGCGTCCGCAGCGGCACCTCGGCGATCACGAGCTTGCCGGCCGGAACGTCCGGCAGCAGGCCGAGCACATGGTCGAGCGGATCCTCGTCCTCGTCGGCGGACCGGCCGGAAAGCAGGAAGATCTCCGGGTCCAGCCGCTCGAGCGCGACCTCGAGCTCCTCGTCGTCGTGAACCTCGAGCACGGGTTCCAGCCCGAGCTCAGACACCTCCCGGTGGGCCGTCTCGAGACCGCCGTCGCCCCCGAGGTGGCGGGCGACCACGAGCGCGTACGCGTCCGCGCTGCTGGGGTCGGCACCGCCCCGCCAGAGGACGGGCAGATCGGTCGCCTCGCGCAGGCCCTCGATAGCGCCGACGACGGTGATGCCCTCGGCGCCCGCCTCCTCCGCCCGCCGGGCGGCATCGGCGTCGCGGACGAGCGCCACCAGCGAGATGCCGTCTCCCTCGGAGATCGCCTGACTCAGACGGCGGGACGTCACCGGTGCATTGTCGCGCACCCGGCCGCGCCATGGTTACGCTGATCGGGGAAGTGGCGGACGACGAGAAGCTGTCGGGCGAGCTCGAGCTGCGCGCGTCGGACGCGGAGCGCCAGCGGGTCGCGGACGACCTCCGGGAGGCGCGGGTCGCCGGCCGGCTGACCCTCGAGGAGTTCTCCGAGCGGCTCGACCTCGTCTACGCGTCGCGCACCCGCGCCGAACTCGGGCCGATCACGCGGGACCTCCCGGCCGAGGCTGCGGCCGAGAGCGGGCGACGGGCGACACGCTGGTCGATCGCCGTGCTCGGAGGCTCGAGCCGCAGGGGCCGCTGGCGGATCGAGGGGAAGCTCCGGGCCGTCGCCCTGCTCGGAGGCTGCGAGCTCGACCTCGGGAAGGCCGAGATCACGGGCCCGGAGGCGAGCATCACCTGCATCTCCTTCTTGGGCGGCATCAGCATCGTCGTGCCGGACGGTGTCGAGGTCGAGGTGTCCGGCTTCAGCCTCCTCGGCGGGCGCGACGTCGACCTCGGGGGCGAGCGACGTCGACCCGGCACACCGCTGATCCGCATCCGGGGCTTCGCGATCCTGGGCGGGCTCGAGGTCCGGAGCCCGGAGCGGCGGCTCCCGAACTAGAACTCGTCGACCCAGGGTGACTGCGAGGTCACGGTCACCTCGCGGCGCGCCACCCTGCCACGAGGAACACCGCGGGCCGAGCACCCGTCGTTGAACGTCATTTGGGACACTTCGGGTTCGTCGCCTCGGGCGAGCAGAAGTAGCGGATCGCGCGCCACCCGTTCGACCTGCCGTTGGGGTCGCGCGTCGGCGAGTTGACCTCTGCGGCCACGAAGATCCACGCGGTGGTGAAGCTGGGGTGGAACGTCAGCCGCGCGTTCGCGACCACCTCGAGCTTCCGGTCCCGGTCGGGTGGCAGCCGATCGATCTCGCACTCGACGCGCTTCATGAACGGGGTCGTGCCCGGGATCACCTTGCAGTTCTCGATCTCGACCCCTTTCGTCTCGACCCCGTCGATCTCGAACGACTTGACGGTCGAGGCGGAGATGTGCAACACGACCTTTCCCTTGTAGGCGCCGGACGGCCCGAGGTTGCGCGGCTCGACGCCGATGGGCACCGCGATCGTCGACCCCGGCGCGGCCTTGTCGTAGTCCTCCTCGGTCCTGCTGCTGTCGGTCGAGACCCAGAGATCGGCCTCGAACTCGCCTTCCAGCGCGAAGAGCAGGCCGAGGGGCCTCCCGCCGTTCCGGCAGAGGCCGGTGCCCTTCGCTTTGTTCTCGGCGCGCTTGATCGCGTGGATCTCGAACGTGTTGATCCCGTGCTTGAAGAGGCGCGGGTAGCCGCGCTCCGTCCGCTGGAGCGTGGTCGAGGCGCCCTTGATGCTGAACGCGTGCCGGCCGTTGACGAACAGCTTGACGCCGCCGATCGCCCGGTCGGCGGGCGCGCTGACGTAGGTGTTGTCGGAGAAGGTGGCGGTGAAGTTCTTCAGAGGGCCCGGCATAAAGAGCGACCGCTTGAAGACGACCGTCTGCCTGGCGGCGGTGCACCGGGGGGCCCAGATGTGGGCGAGCTCCTGCCGGTCACGCGCGCTCGTGCCGCCTTTGCGGATCGGCGTGAGGGTCTGGACCTGCTTCGCGTCTGCGCCGCCCTTCACGGTCCACAGGTGGTTCGAGAGGAGCGCGAACTCGCGCCCGTCGACATCGAGGCCGATCGGCGCCGGAGGCGAGGCTGCGCCGGCGCCCGCGACCAGGAAGGCCAACGCAGCACCTATGACCGAGAGTGTTCTCATCTGCAGTCTTTCAAAGACCGATGGGGTGCCAGACCGTCTTCAGCTCGAGGAACGCGGAGATATCCCAGAGGCTCTGCGAGTCGGCCTGTCCATGCACGATCCGTTTGACGTTCTCGGCCGCCGCTTGCTCGAGCTCGGGTGTCTGGCCGTCGGCGCCGCCGACGTCGAGCGCGTTCACGTCCATGTGCGAGGCCAGCCAGGGGGCGAGCTCGCCCTTGAAGCCGGTGAGCAGGTTAACGACGCCGCCCGGGACGTCCGAGGTTGCAAGGGCCTCCGCGAGCTCGACCGCCGCGAGGGGAGCGCGCTCCGAGGCGACCGCGACGACGACGTTCCCGCCGACGACGGCCGGGGCGATGCGGGAGACGAGGCCGAGGAGCGGCGGCTCCTCGACGGCGAGGATGCCGACGACCCCCGTCGGCTCGGGGATCGTGAAGTTGAAATAGGGGCCCGCGACCGGGTTCGCCGTGCCGATCACCTGCGCGAGCTTGTCGGCCCAGCCGGCGTACCAGACGAGGCGGTCGACCGCGCGGTCGACCTCGTCGACGCCGCTGCAGAGCTCGGCGAACGCCGCCCGCCGCGCCTCGATCATCTCCGCCGCCCGGTAGATGATCTGGCCGCGGTTGTAGGCCGTCATGCCGGCCCACTTCGGCAGCGCGGCGCGCGCGGCACGGACCGCGTCGCGCACGTCCTTGCGCGACGCGCGGGCGACGTTCTGTTCCTGCGTCTCGTAGGTCCGGCCCGACTCGGAGCGCGGGAAAGCGCCGCCGATGTAGAGCTTGTACGTCTTCCTGACGGGCAGCCGCCCGGAGCTCATTCGCCGCCGGCCCCGTAGCTGACGCGGAAGGACGC
>JACDAS010000118.1 GCA_013695295.1 Actinomycetota bacterium
TCGTCCGCGATCGGCAGGATCTCAACAAGTGCCGGTAGGCGGGGCAACCCGGGTGGGTCGCTCCGGAAGGGAGGAGGTCGGATTCCGATGAGCCGCTGCCGCGGCTCGGCTTCCCTTGCCGAAGTACGAGCCGCCGGCCCGGAGCTCACCCAGAACGGAGGAGTAGCGGCCGGGCCGGCAAACGGGCGCGACGTGGGCGTAGTTCTTCGCGGCGGCGCGCAGCAGTGCCGGGCCGCCGATGTCGATCAGCTCGACGGCCTCCTCCTCGCGCACGCCGCGCCCGGCGGCCGCAGCGAAGGGATAAAAGTTGACTCAGACGAGCTCGAACGGCTTGATCCCGTGCTCGTCGAGTGCGGCGACGTCCTGGGGACGGTCGGGGCGCGCGAGGATCGCTGCGTGGATGCTCGAGTGGAGCGTCTTCACACGGCCGCCGAGCAGCTCCGGGACGGGAGCCGCTAGTCGCCCCAGTCGAAGTCGCGCGAGCGGGCCCAGAGGCCCGAATCCTCGTCGACCGCCGCGGGTGGCGTGGGCTCGACGCTGTCGTCGCTCGGCCACTGGAGGACGGTGGGGCCGCCGCTCGGGCCGCCGTGCGCGGTCACCATGGGCTCGATGCCGTCCATCGTCTCCTCGAGGCGGGCCTGCTGCTCCGACTTGAAGAGCGGGTTGTTCTGGAAGGGGTCGTCGGGCTGATAGCGCTGGATCGGCATCGCCGGCTCGAGGTCTGCGTTTCGGTGCTTCAGGTCCAGGTGCTCCTGGATGACCTGGCTGAAGACGGACGTCGTCTCTGCTGGCATTCGCGGATCCTCCAGACGGTGGGGGTCGAGGGGGTTAAGGCGGTCGAGGGGGTTAAGGCGGTCGAGGGGGTGATTGTAACGGAACCCTAAAGGCCCGACCTACGCCCGCCCGGGCCGCGGTGCGGCACG
Source organism: Actinomycetota bacterium (assembly GCA_013695295.1). Classification (GTDB taxonomy): domain Bacteria; phylum Actinomycetota; class Thermoleophilia; order Gaiellales; family Gaiellaceae; genus JACDAS01. The sequence goes on from JACDAS010000118.1 coordinate 924, forward strand.
CTGCACGCGCTCCGCTGGCCGCTCAGGCGCCCGCCCCGGCAACGACAAGGGCAGAAACGAGGGCCCGCCAGGTCACGGGTAGACTCGCCGGATGCCGAGGCTGACGCCACGAGCGAGCCCGATCGGGCTCGCCCTGACGGCGCTCGAAGTCTGGCGTCGCATCCCGCCCAAGCACCGCAAGCGAATCCTGAAGCAGGCGCGAAAGCACGGACCGCGCTTGGCGGCACGAGCCGTGAAGCGGGCCGCCAAACGGCGGCGCTCGCGGCCGTAGACGACTGGCGGCCCTAGGCGACCCTAGGGCCGAGAGCCGTCCGGGCGATGCGGTCCTGCTCGCGCAGGTGCGCCGTCGGATAGCCCTCGCTCGGGCTCGCGCGCCACGGACGGCCGACGTACCGAAGCGAAACACCCTCCCGCAAGGCCTCTTCCAACCGGTGGCGGGTCGCGCGCCAGCCGCCCATGTTCTGGGGCTCCTCCTGTGCCCAGACGACCTCCTCGAGAGCCGGGTACGAGCCCACGAGGGCCGAGACGGTGTCCGACGGATAGGGATAGAGCTGCTCGACGCGCCCGACAGCCACCTCGGCGGCTTGCTGCCGTGCCTCGTGGCCGACGATGTCGTAGTAGACCTTCCCCGAGCAGAGGACGAGCCGGCGGACCGACCCACGCTCGGCGGCGGGGTCGTCGATCACGGTGGCGAACGCCCCCCGGGACAGGTCGGACAGGGTCGAGGACGCCTCGCGGAGCCTGAGCAGGCCCTTGGGCGTCATCACGACCAGGGGCCGTGCACGCGGCTCGAGCGCCTGGCGGCGCAGGAGGTGGAAGTACTGCGCGGCGGTCGACGGGTTCACGATCCGCACGTTCTCCTGCGCGGCTAGCTGGAGGAATCGCTCGAGGCGGCCGCTCGAGTGCTCCGGGCCGTTCCCCTCGTAGCCGTGCGGCAGAAGCAGCGTCAGCCTCGAGGTCTGCTTCCACTTCGAGAGGCCGGAGACGATGAACTGGTCGACGATCACCTGGCCGCTGTTCACGAAGTCGCCGAACTGTGCCTCCCACAGCACGAGCGAGTCCGGGGCCGCGACCGAGTAGCCGTACTCGAACCCGAGGCAGGCGAACTCCGAGAGCGGCGAGTTGTAGATCTCGAGCGATGCCGTCGCCCCGGCCAGGTGCTGGATCGGCGCGTACTGCTCGCCCGTCTCGGCATCGTGGAGCACCATATGGCGCTGCGAGAAGGTGCCTCGCTCGGTGTCCTGCCCGGTGAGCCGGACGGCGATGCCTTCGGTGACGAGCGTGGCGAACGCCAGTGACTCGGCCTGGCCCCAGTCGATTCCACCCTCGTCGAGCGCGCCAGCGCGCCGCTCCAGCTGGCGGGCGAGCTTCGGGTGGACGGTGAAGCCCTCAGGAACGCGGAGCAGCTCGGCACTCAGGCCGCGCAAGCGCTCGTCCGGGACGGCGGTGTCGGTGCCCGCGCCGGCGCCGGACGGCATGCGCTCGCTCCTTGTCTTCGACGGGATCGCCTGGTCGAACGAGGCGCGCAGCGCCTCGTGGGCCTCGCGAAGGCGGAGCGTCACGCGCTTGACCAGCTCCTCGGTCTCCTCGGGCGCGACGACTTTGCGCTCGGCGAGCGTCGCGGCGTACTGCTCGCGAACGGTCGGGTGCGCCGCGATCGCGGCAGCCATCAGCGGCTGGGTGTACGCGGCCTCGTCCTGCTCGTTGTGGCCCTGCCGCCGGTAGCCGACGAGGTCGATGACGACGTCGACGCCGAAGCGCCGGCGAAAGGCCATCGCGAGGCGCACGGCGGCGATCGCGGCCTCCGGGTCGTCGGCGTTGACGTGGATGATCGGCACGTCGAAGCCCTTGGCGAGGTCGCTCGCGTAGCGCGTCGAGCGGCCCTCGGCCGGGTCGGTGGTGAAGCCGATCTGGTTGTTCCCGATCACGTGCAGCGTCCCGCCCGTCGAGTAGCCGTCGATCCCGTCCAGGTTCAGGGTCTCGGCGACGACGCCCTGGCCCGCGAACGACGCGTCCCCGTGGATCAGGACCGGGAGGGCCACCGAGGGGTCGTGGAGACCTGCGCCGCCGCCTCTGTCGGTCTGCCTCGCCCGGGCCCATCCCTCGACCACCGGGTCGACCGCCTCGAGGTGGCTGGGATTCGCGGCGAGCGTGATCGTGATCTCTCCCGACGGGGTCGCGCGGGTGCCGCGCGCGCCGAGTGGTACTTGACGTCACCCGATCCACCCTCCGGGTCGGCGACGACCGCCTCGTAGGACTTCTCGCCCTCGAACTCGCGGAGGATCGACTCGTAGGGGCGACCGACCACGTGTGCCAGCACGTTCAGCCGGCCCCGATGGGCCATCCCGATCGTCACCTCGTGCGTCCCACCCTCCGCCCCGAGTGCGATCGCCTCGTCCAGCATCGGCAGGAGCACGTCGAGCCCCTCGGTCGAGAACTGCTTCTGCCCGAGGAAGGAGCGCTGCAGGTAGCGCTCGAGTCCCTCCACCTCGGTCAGCCGCTCGAGCAGACCCCGCTGCTCCTCCTCGGTCAGCGGCCGGCGATACCGGCCCGACTCGATCGCCTGGCGCAGCCAGACGCGCTGCTCGTGGTCGGCAATGTGCTCGAGCTCGTACGCGATCGTGCCGCAGTAGGTCTCCTGGAGCCGCGGAAGCACCTCCGCCAGCGTCTCGCCCGCGACGAAGGTCCGAACGAGCGACGCGGGGATGCGCGCCTGGAGCTCCGGCGTCAGGCTCGGCACCAGCCGCGCCGGCTCGAGCGCGGGATCGCCCACCGGCGCGGAGCCGAGGGTATCGAGCCGGGCCGCCAGGTGCCCGTGCATCCGGTGCGCCTTGACG
>JACDAS010000156.1 GCA_013695295.1 Actinomycetota bacterium
GATCCGCCGGACCTCCTGCTCGCCGGCGAGATCGAGGTCGACCGGGCGACTCGGAGCGCGAAGGTCCGGGGACTGCGCCTGCCGCTCTCGGGTCGGGAGTACGAGCTGCTGCTCGCCCTCGCGGGAGCGCCGACGCGGGTCTTCTCGAAGGAGGAGCTCCTGCGGGACGTCTGGGGCTATCGCTCCGGCTGCCGCACCCGCACGGTCGACTCCCACGCCTCGCGGCTGCGGCGCAAGCTCGCGGCAGTCACCGAGACGCCCTACGTCCTGAACGAGTGGGGCATCGGCTACCGGCTCCTGCTTCCCTGAGGGCTAATCCCGGCCGGCTACTCCAGGAGCGTGAGCTCGCCCTGCTCGAGCCCGAGCAGCGCCCGCTTGCGATGGAGGCCGCCCGCGTAGCCGACGAGGCTTCCGGTGGAGCCGAGGACACGGTGGCACGGCAGCACGATTGCGATCGGGTTGCGGTTCAGCGCTCCCCCGACCGCCCGGGCAGCCCGGGGCTTGCCGATCCGCGCGGCCAGGCGTCCGTAGCTCGTCGTCTCGCCCCAGGGAATCCGTGCCAGCTCGGTCAGCACGAGCCGCTGGAAGGCCGGCAGCGCGCGGAGGTCGGACTCGAGCTCGAAGCTGCGGCGCTCGCCGGAGAAGTACTCGTCGAGCTGGCGGCGAGCGGAGTCGAGGCGTCGGGGGGCGCGGAGGACGCTGCGCCCGAACGTCCGCGCGAGGCGGTCGACCTCCGCCTCGGGCTCGGGCTCGAAGGAGATCCGGCAGACGCCTCGATCGGTGGCCGCGAGGAGTAGCGGGCCGACCGGGGACTCCGTCACGTCGTAGGCGACCTCGAGGGCGGGTTCGGACGCGGCGGCATCGCGGAAGCGCCGGTCGAGGTCAGTGGACACATTCATGTGATCTCCTTCCGTCGGAGCCGTCGGACGCCGGCGGAGGCGGCCTGACGGGCGGCTTCACCGCTCGAGCCGAGGGCTCGGCCGATGTCTGCGTAGTCGAGGTCGTAGCCGTAGCGAAGCACGACCGCCGCGCGCTCCCGGGGAGGCAGCCCGGCGGCAAGATGGTCGAGGGCGGCGAAGGCAGGCCGCTCGTCCGACACCTCCTGCTCGGGCGCGATCCCGGTCGGACGGCGCCGGCGGAGCAGGTCGAGGGCGATGCGCGTGGCGATCGTGAGCACCCATGCGCGCAGGTAGCGGCCATGCTCGAGCTGCTCGTAGGCCCGGAGCGCCCGCAGGAACGTCTCCTGGTAGGCGTCCTCGGCATCCTCGCGGGGCAGCAGGCGGTTCAGGTGGCGGAGCACGTCGGCTCGCTGCTCCAGGTAGAAGCGCTCGAACGGTGGAATCTCCATGACGGCCATCATCTTTCTAAACGTTTGGCCTGCCGAAGGTGTGAGACTGCCTTCGTGAAGCTGGCCGTCGTCGGCCACGTCGAGTGGGTCGAGTTCGCCCGCGTCGAGCGAGTGCCGACGCCGGGGGAGATCGTCCACGCGACGGAGACCTGGGCCGAGGCCGGCGGCGGCGGCGCGGTGGCGGCCGCGCAGCTGGCGCGACTCGCGGGCAGTGCCTCGCTCTTCACGGTTCTCGGCGACGACGCGCTCGGTGCCCGTGCACGGGAGCAGCTCGAGCGCCAGGGCGTCACCGTCCACGCCGAGGCCGGGCCGGAGCATCAGCGGCGCGCCTTCACCTTCGTGGACGGGGAGGGCGAGCGGACGATCACGGTCCTCGGCGACAAGCGCGCCCCGCAGGGCACCGAGAGCGCACTGCCGTGGGAGGAGCTGGCGGAGTGCGACGGCGTCTACTTCGTCAGCGGCGGCGAGGCGGCCGTCGGGACGTCTCGGCGCGCCCGCGTGCTCGTCGCCTCCGCCCGTGAGCTCCCGACCCTCCGGCGTGCGGGCGCGCCGCTCGACGCTCTGGTCGGAAGCGGCCGCGACGAGGGCGAGCGTTACGGTCCCGGAGACCTCGACCCTGTGCCCCGGCTCGTGGTGACGACCGCCGGGGCGCTGGGCGGGTGGGCCCAGCCCGGCGGCCCGTACGAGGCTGCCGGTCTGCCTGGCCCGCGCAGCGACGCCTACGGGTGCGGCGACGCCTTCGCTGCAGGGCTCACGTTCGCGCTGGCCGACGGCGCGGGCACCGCCGAGGCGGTCGCCTTCGCTGCGCGCTGCGGCGCAGCCGCCCTCACCGGCCGTGGCGCCTACGGTGGGCTGATCGGGCTGTAGCTCCGCCCGCGCGTCCTCGCTGGTGCGTCGCGCCGGGTCGGCGGCTGTCGTCCGGGGCGGCCGTAGGGCGACGTCCGGGGTCTGACCCTCGAAGCCGGCCAGACGCCGAGTCTGTGCCGATCAGCCCCGGAGCACTTCGAGCCCTCGCGCGCGGGTGTTGCATCGTGGATCGTTGTGGGTTAGAGTGGGTGGAAGTGGAAGATGCTCCTCGGCGAATTTGAACACACCCTCGATGAGAAGAACCGCCTCACTCTTCCGGCCAAGTTCCGTCAGTCCTTCGCGGGCGGCATCGTCCTCACGCGCTGGATCGACCGCTGCCTGTACGCGTACCCGAGTCAGGACTGGACGCGGCTGGTGCAGCGGCTCGCCGGGCTCGACCCGTTGGGGCAGGACGATCGGCGCCTGCAGCGATTCCTCTTCGCCGCGGCGGCCGAGGCGGAGCTCGACAAGCAGGGTCGCGTGATGGTTCCGGCGCCGCTGATCCAGCACGCGAGCCTGAAGCGCGAGGTGGTCGTGGCCGGGGTCAACGACCACCTGGAGATCTGGGATCGGGCTGCCTGGCGGGCCGAGATGACCGAGGTCGAAGGGAGTGCGCACCATGTTGCCGAACGCCTTGCACGCAAGAGCGACTGACCACGTTCCGGTTCTGGCCGAGGAGGTGCGGCGCTTCCTCGCCGTGCGGCCGGGAGAGACCGTCGTCGACGCGACCTTCGGCGCCGGCGGTCATTCGAGTGTGCTGGCGGCCGACCTGCAAGGTCGCGGACGGCTGATCGCGATCGACCGCGATCCCGCCGTCCGGCCGTACTTCGAACGGTTTCGCCGGCGAAGCGGCGTGCAGGCGCGACTGCTGCGCGGCGACTTCTCGATCGTGCTGGGGCAGCTCGCGGGCAACGGCGTCCTGGCCGATGCGATCCTGCTCGACCTCGGCGTCTCCAGCATGCAGCTCGACCGTCCCGAGCGCGGCTTCTCCTACGCCGCGGACGCACCGCTCGACATGCGGATGGATCCCTCGGCCGAGCGCTCCGCGCGCGAGCTGGTGAACGACGCGGACGAGCGGACGCTGACGACGGTCTTCAAGCGCTACGGCGAGGAGCGTTACGCACGCCAGATCGCACGAGCGATCGTCCGCCGGCGGCGCGAGCGCCCCTTCGAGCGCACGGGTGAGCTGGTCGAGACGATCAAGGCGTCGATTCCCGCGCCCGCGCGCTTCGGTGACGGGCATCCCGCCAAGCGGGTCTTCCAGGCCCTGCGGATCGCGGTCAACGAGGAGCTCGAGTCGCTCGAGCAGGCTCTCCCGGCCGCGCTCGCGATGCTCCGCCCCGGCGGACGGCTCGCCGTGATCAGCTTCCATTCGCTCGAGGACCGGATCGTCAAGCGCTTCCTGCGAGACCAGGAGGGAGGGTGCACGTGCCCGCCCGACTTTCCAGTGTGTGTCTGCGGCCGCAAGCCCGTTCTGAGGGCGATCGTCCGCAAGGCGGTTCGCCCGGGCGCGGCCGAGGTGGCTGCGAACCCGCGCGCGGGTTCGGCACGCCTCCGTGCGGCGGTCAGGGTCTGATGGCCTCTCTTGCACCGGCGGCGGAGCCGGCTCGCCGAACCCGGTCGAGGCCGTCTCGGCCCATCCCGAACGTGCCGGTGCGCGAGCCCGGCGCGCAGCCCCGGCGCAGGCCCAGTCAGGCTGCCTCCCAGCGGCGTCTCGCCGGCGGCGCGGTCTGGATCGCGGTGGTTGGGTTCCTGCTCGCCGGGGTCGTGGCGGTGAACGTCGCCGTACTCCGGCTGAACCTGCGGCTGGACGACCTTGGACAGGAGCGCGCGCAGCTGCGAGCCGACAACGCCCGGCTCTCTGCCCGGCTCGCGAGCGCCGCCGCGACGCTTCGCATCCAGGAGCTCGCGATCGCGAAGCTCGGGCTCGTCTCGGCTGAGGGCTCCGGCACGACCTACGTGCAGCTCCGCCCACCCGCGCGGTGACCCAGCGCCTGGCCAACCGGCGCGTCAGGCTCCTGCTTGCGATCTTCACGCTCGCGTTCGGGGTCATGCTCGCGCGAGCCGTGTGGCTGCAGGCGGTGCGCGCCCACGCTCTCGGGACCCGTGCCGCCAGCCAGCATCGGGAGGTGGTCGTCGTCCCTGCCGGACGCGGCACGATCGTCGACCGCACCGGCGTCCAGCTTGCGATCGGCGAGGAGGTCACCACCGTCTACGCCAACCCGCGCCACGTCCTGCGGCCCCGCGCCGTCGCGCTCGCCGCAGGCAAGGTCCTGGGGCTCGACCCGGGGACGCTCTACCCGCTGCTCGCCGATCGGTCGCGTGGCTTCGTCTACCTCCAGCGCAAGGCCGACCCCGCTCGGGCGGCGGAGCTTCGCCGCCGTGGGTTCGAGGGCGTCGGGTTCTATCCCGAGGAGCGGCGGACGTACCCGCAGCGAACCGTCGCGGCGCAGGTGCTCGGCTTCGCGGGCCTCGACAACAAGGGTCTGGCCGGCCTCGAGCTCGGCCTCGACCGGACGCTGGCGGGCCGGCCGGGACGCCAGACGGTGGTGAAGGACGCGCTCGGCCGGGTGATCGACGTGAGGGGGATCCAGGCCGAGCGGCCGGGACGCGACGTCGTCCTGACTCTCGACCACACAGTGCAGGCGAACGCCGAGGCCGTGCTCCGGGCGACGGTGCGCAGGTGGCACGCGCGGTCGGCGACCGCGGTCGTCCTCGATCCCCGCACCGGCGGTGTGCTCGCCATGGCGGTCGCCCCCGGCTTCGACGCCAACCGCTACCCCGCGACGCGGAGCGCACTGCACCGAAACCGCGCCGTCACCGACACGTTCGAGCCGGGCTCGACTTACAAGGTCGTGACCGTCGGCGCGGTGTTGACCGAGAAGCTCGTGTCTCCTTCGACGACCTACACGCTGCCGGACTCGATCCAGGTGGCAGACCGGGTCGTCCACGACGCCGAGGAGCGTGAGACCGAGACGATGTCCGTCGCCCAGATCCTCTCGCGGTCGTCGAACGTCGGCGCGGTCACGCTCGCCCAGCTGCTCGGGAAGGAACGGCTCGCGCGCTGGGTTGCGCGCTTCGGGTTCGGTCGCGAGACGGGGGTCGACTTCCCCGGCGAGAGCGCCGGAATCGTACTTCCGCCCGATCGCTGGTCCGGCTCCACGATCGGAAACGTGCCGATCGGACAGGGGATCGCCGTCACCCCCATCCAGCTAGCCGCGGCGTACGCGACGATCGCGAACCGGGGTGTGTGGACGCGACCCCACCTCGTCGAGCGGACGGCCGGCCTGCCACGGCGCAGGCCCGAGCGGCGCCGGGTTCTGCCCGGTGTCGTCGCCGCTCAGCTGAACACGATGCTCCGACTCGTGGTCACGGAGGGAACCGGCACGCTCGCCGCAGTGCCGGGCTACACGGTCGCCGGCAAGACTGGCACGGCTGCCAAGCCGGAGCCCGAGGGCGGCTACTCCGAGTCCCGCTACGTCGCCTCGTTCGTCGGCTTCGTCCCGGCGACGAAGCCGCGGCTCGTCATCCTCGTGACGGTCGACGAGCCTCGCGGGACGATCTGGGGCGGTGTCGTGGCGGCGCCGGCGTTCGCCGAGATCGCACGCTTCGATCTCCAGTACCTCGAGGTGCAGCCCGATTCGCCCTCCGCGCCGGCGGAGTAGCGGGGGGCTGGAACCGCCGGTCACGCAGGTAGACTCGCCTCGCGATGGACCTGGAGCGCGTAATCGCCGCGCTCGCTCCGACGGACGTCGTGGGCCGCGCACCGGCCACGATCGCTGACCTCGCCTACGACACTCGACGCGCCGGGCCCGGTTCCCTCTTTTTCTGCGTGCCGGGCGCGAGCGCGGACGGCCACGATTTCGCCGCCGACGCGGTCGGCCGGGGAGCGACAGCGCTCGTGGTCGAGCGCCAGCTCGACCTGCCGGTTCCCCAGCTCGTCGTCTCCGATACGCGGGTGGCCATGGCGGTGGCGGCGGACGTCTTCTTCGGCGAGCCGACGCTGGAGCTCCAGGTGGTGGGCGCCACGGGGACGAACGGGAAGACGACTACCACCTACCTGCTGCACTCGATCCTCGCGGCCGCAGGTCTCCGGCCGGGGCTCCTCGGCACGATCGAGGGCCGCGTGGGCGGCAAGGTCCGTCCCGTCGAGCGGACGACTCCGGAGGCGATCGACCTGCAGCGGACGTTCCGGGAGATGCTGGCGAGCGGCGACCGGAGCTGCGCCCTCGAGGCCTCATCGCACGCGTCGGAGCTCCACCGGCTCGACCGCGTCCGCTTCGCGGCGCTCGTGTTCACGAACCTCACTCGGGATCACCTCGACTTCCACGGAACGCTCGAACGCTACTTCGCTGCGAAGCGTCGGCTGTTCACGGCCGCCGTCCCGCCTCCGGCGGCTGTCAACGTCGGCGACACCCACGGACGCCTGCTCGCCTCGGAGCTTCGCGGGCTCGGGCACGAGCGCCTGCTGACGTTCGGGCTCGCCCCCGACGCCGACGTCCGGCCCGAGCGGCTCGAGCTGTCGCGCGAGGGTGCCCGCCTGCACGCGGCGGGACTCGACCTCGAGACGAGGCTCCGTGGGCGCTTCAACGTCGAGAACGTGCTCGGAGCGGTGGCGGCCGCCCGCCTGCTCGGGCTCCGAGACGACGCGATCGCGGCCGGGGTCGCGTCGCTGGAGGGCGTTCCCGGCAGGTTCGAGGCCGTCGACGAGGGTCAGCCATTCTCCGTGCTCGTCGACTACGCCCACAGCCCCGACTCGCTCGAGAGCGTTCTGCGCTCGGCACGCGCCTTCACGGAGGGGCGTCTGATCTGCGTCTTCGGCTGCGGGGGAGACCGCGACCGGGGCAAGCGACCCGAGATGGGTCGCGTGACCCACGCGGTCGCGGATCTCGCCGTCGTCACCTCCGACAACCCGCGCAGCGAGGACCCGCTCGCGATCATCGCCGAGATCACCGCCGGGGCGGGAGCGTCGACAGAGGTCGAGCCCGACCGGCGTCGCGCGATCGAGCGCGCACTCGAGCAGGCCGAGCCGGGCGACACTGTCGTGATCGCCGGCAAGGGCCACGAGCAGGGTCAGGAGGTCGGCGGGAGCAAGCTTCCCTTCGACGACCGCGAAGTCGCCCGGGAGACCCTCCGGCGGCTGGCAGCGCGAGCGTGAGAGAGCTCACTGGGTACACGCGTCTGGCGGGGGCCCCCGAGCCCCCTCCTGGGGCTCACGCTAGCGCGGCCGGACATACGTGCCGGTGCGGATCGTGCTGGAAGCGTGGCGAGTTTTCCAGCTGCTGCAAGGAGTCGAGCTGATCGCGCTGTCCCTGGGCGAGGTCTCGGCCGTCGCGGCGGGTCAGCTCGAGGCCGCCCGGGGGGCCGAGCGTGTCACCGGCGTCCAGATCGACTCGCGGCGGATCGAAACCGGAGACCTCTTCGTGGCGGTCGGAGCGGGCAGCGCGTACTGCTCGGAGGCGCTTGCGCAGGGGGCCGCGGCCGCGCTGCTCCCCGACGACCCGCACGCCGCCCTCGCGGCGATCGGCCGGGCGGTACGGGCCCGGAGCACCGCCCAGTTCGTCGGGATCACCGGCTCGACGGGCAAGACCTCGACCAAGGACATCCTCGCGGCGATCTGCTCGCCCAGGCGCCGCACGGTGGCAAGCGAGCGGAGCTACAACGCCGAGCTCGGCGTGCCGCTCACCCTGTGCCGCGTCGAGGAGGACACCGAGGTCTGCATCCTCGAGCTCGCAATGCGAGGGCATGGCCAGATCGCCGCGCTCTGCGAGATCGCCCGGCCCGAGATCGGCGTGATCACGAACGTCGGCCCCGCTCACCTCGCACTCGTCGGCTCGCTCGAGGGCGTCGCCCGGGCCAAGGGCGAGCTGATCCAGGCGCTGCCGGCTGGGGGGATCGCGATCGTCCCCGCCGAGGCTCTCGGTCTGCCGCGGCGAGCAGACGTCGAAGTCCGCCGCTTCAGCCCGAGCCAGATCCGGAGCTTCGAGGTGCTCGAACGCGGTTCCCGTGCGGTGCTCGAGCCCGTTGGCGGCGGAGAGCCGCGGACATTCCGGTTCAGCTTCACCGCGCGCCACCAGGCCGTGAACGCCCTCGCCGCGTTCGCGGCCTACGAGGCCCTGGGACTGCCGCTGGAGGAGCTGGGCGAGGTCGACGTCCGGTTCTCGGCCTGGCGCGGGGAGGAGGTGGCGCTGGCTGGCGGCGGCCTCCTGATCAACGACACCTGGAATGCGAACCCGGTCTCGATGCGGGCCGCGCTCGAGCATCTCGCCGCGCGGGCCGGGACCCGCCGGCGGGTCGCCGTGCTCGGGGACATGGCCGAGCTGGGCGCAGACGGCCCCCGCTACCACAGGGAGATCGCCGAGGCGATCAGCCGGGCGGGCGTCGAGCTCCTGTTCGCGAGTGGGCCGCTCGCCGAGGGCTACGCCACGCCGGACACACGCGTGTGGTGGCAGGGCGCACCGGACCCGGAGTCGTTGCTCGCGGCGATCCGCGAAGAGCTCCGGCCCGGCGACTGTGTCCTCGTCAAGGGCTCGAGGTCGATGGGCCTCGACGTGGTCGCGGACGCGCTGACGGCGGCCCACTAGTCGTGGTTCGCGTGCTCTTCGCCGGGATCCTGGCGATGGTGATCTCGATCGCGGTGGGCCCGAAGTTCATCGCGTTCCTGCGCCGGCGCGAGTACGGCCAGCACATCCGCGAGGAGGGCCCGTCTCACCACGTCGCCAAGCAGGGAACGCCGACGATGGGGGGCGTCCTGATCCTGCTCTCGATGTCGATCCCCTACCTGTTCCTGAGCAGGTTCTCGACGCCCGCGCTGACCGTGTTCTTCGTCACGCTCGGCTGCGGCGCCGTCGGCTTCGCCGACGACTTCACGAAGCTCACCCGCAAGCGCTCGCTCGGACTCTCGGGACGGTGGAAGCTGCTCCTCCTCGCGGGCATCACCGCTGTCGTCGCCTGGGTCACGCACCACCGGAGCTTCGAGACGTCCGTCTACCTGCCCGTCGTCGACGCGGAGCTGCCGCTCTCGTGGGCCTGGTACGGCCTGCTCTTCCTGATCATCGCCGGCGCCTCGAACGGGGCGAACCTGACCGACGGGCTGGACGGGCTCGCGGCGGGGATCGGGATGATCGCCGTCTTCACCTTCACCGCGATGAACGTGCTCGGCTACATCCGCTCGGGGCCCGTCGGGGCCCGGAGCGAGGTCATCCTCGACCAGGCGATCCTCGGGGCGGCGCTCGTCGGCGCGATCCTCGGGTTCCTCTGGTACAACGCCTTCCCCGCCGAGGTGTTCATGGGCGACACGGGCTCGATGGCGATCGGCGGTGCGCTCGCGAGCTTCGCGATCGTGGGGAAGACCGAGTTCCTGCTGATCCTGGTCGGGGGGATCTTCCTGATCGAGGCGCTCTCGGTGATGGTGCAGGTCTTCGGCTTCAAGTACTTCGGCCGCCGCCTGTTCCTGATGGCGCCGATTCACCACCACTTCGAGATGAAGGGATGGTCGGAGACCCGAATCATGGTGCGCTTCTGGATCCTGGGGGCGATCCTCTGCGCGCTGGCCTTCGTCCTCTACTACCGCTACTACTTCCGCTTCTTCCGCGGCTAGAGCGGTGCTGGGGCTTCCCGAGCGGGCGGTCGTCTTCGGGCTCGCACGATCCGGCCGAGCCGCGGCGGCTGCGCTCGAGCGGCGCGGCGTCCAGGTCGTCGGGGTCGATCGCACGCTCGGCAACGACGCCGACGAGCGCGTGCTCGACGGGACAGGGCTGCTCGTCAAGAGCCCAGGAGTCCCGGGGGAGGTGCCGCTTGTCGCAGCGGCGCGCGGGCGGGGGATCCCGGTCTGGAGCGAGGTCGAGCTCGGTGCGCGCCTGCTGCCGAACCCGATCGTGGGCGTCACGGGCACGAACGGCAAGACGACGACGGCCGAGCTCCTGGGGGCGATCTTCCAGGCCGCCGGCCGCGGCGCCGCCGTCGCCGGGAACGTCGGCACCGCACTCTGCGCGCTCGACGGGCGTCTGCCGACAGAGGACTGGATCGTCTGCGAGCTCTCGAGCTTCCAGCTCGAGGACGTCCATGAACTCCGACCCCGAGTCGCGATCCTGCTGAACCTCGAGCCGGACCACCTCGACCGCCACGTTTCGCTCGATCGCTACCTCGGCGCGAAACTCCGCGTCTTCCGCCGCCAGGGTCCCGGGGACGCGGCGATCGTCCCGCGGGGCTTCCGAGCCGTTCCGGGCCAGGCGCGACGGATCGAGTTCCACGGCGCGGACCCTCTCCCGGCGGAGCCGCGGATCCCCGGAGCGCACAACCGCGAGAACGCGGCCGCGGCGACGGCGGCCGCCCGCGCCGTGGGCATCGAGGAGGCCGCGATCGCGAGGGCGCTCACGACGTTTCCGGGGGTCGAGCACCGGCTCGAGCCGGTCGCGGAGGTTCGCGGCGTCCACTACGTCAACGACTCCAAGGCCACGAACACCGCGGCCGCGCGGCGCGGCCTCGCCGCCCACGAGGGTCCCGTCCGCCTGATCCTCGGCGGCTCGCTGAAGGACGAGCCGTTCGAGCCGCTTGCTGCGGCGATCGGCTCCAACGTGCGAGGCGTGTACCTGATCGGGGAGGCCGCGGATCGGCTGGCGGCGGCGCTCGACGCGCGCGGGGTCGCGTACCGCCGCAGCGGCGACCTCGCCGGAGCCGTCGGTGCGGCAGCGGCGGCTGCGGAGCCCGGCGAGACCGTGCTTCTGTCACCGGCGTGCGCCAGCTACGACCAGTTCGAGAACTTCGAGCGGCGAGGCGAGGAGTTCCGGCGGCTCGTGAAGAACTTGGGAGGGTGAGGAAGGGCCTCGAGTCTCAGATCCTGGTCCTCGTCACCCTCGCGCTCGTCGCCTTCGGGCTCGTGATGGTCTACAGCGCGACCTCCGCGCCCGCGGCGGTCGGAGACTCGGACCCCGGTTACTACCTGAAGCGCCAGGCTGTGGCCGCAGTCCTCGGACTCGGGGTGCTGGCACTTCTAACCCGCGTCGGATTCCACACCTGGCGGCGGCTCGCACCGGGGCTCGTGCTCGGTAGCCTGGGCCTGCTCGTCGCCGTCCTCGTACTGGCCGAGCCCGTCAACGGCGCCCGACGGTGGATCACGTTCGGGCCGGCGGTGTTCCAGCCCTCGGAGCTGGCGAAGCTCGGGCTGGCCATCTGGGCGGCCGCCTACCTGGCCCGGTCGAACGCACCCAGGACGCTGCGGGAGCTCGCCCGGCCGGTCGGGCTGATCGCGATGCTCTTCTGCGGGCTCCTGCTACTCGAGCCGGATCTCGGCACCGCGATCGCGATGATGGTGATGCTGGCGGGGATTCTGCTCGTGTCCGGCACGCCCGTGCCGACGCTCGCGCTTGGCGGGGCGATCGCCGCCAGCCTGGGCCTCGCTGCGATCTGGTTCGAGCCCTACCGACGCGCCCGGATCTTCGCCTTCCTCGACCCCTGGGACGACGCTCAGGGGGCGGGCTTCCAGACCGTGCAGGCGATGATCGGGCTGGGGTCGGGGGGCTGGTTCGGCGCGGGCCTGGGGGAGGGGGTCCAGAAGATCTTCTACCTCCCCGAGGCGCACACCGACATGATCTTCGCGATCATCGGCGAGGAGCTCGGGCTGGTCGGCACGACCGCTCTGATGGCCGGGTACGTCGCCTTCGCCTACGCCGGGCTGAAGATCGCCCTGCGCTGCCGAGACCCGTTCGGGAAGCGGCTCGCGGTCGGGCTGACGGTGCTCGTCTGCGGCCAGGCGGCGCTGAATCTCGCGGCGGTGATGGGGCTCGCGCCGCTGACCGGGATCCCGCTTCCGTTCGTTTCCTACGGCGGGTCGAGCCTCGTGGTGGCGCTCGCGTCGGTCGGCGTCCTCCTTAACATCGCTGGCCAGGATGCACGATCGATCGCGACTGGCGTGCCTGATCGCGGCCGGCGGGACGGCCGGTCACGTGCTGCCGGCGCTCGCGGTCGCCGAGTCGCTGCGGCGGAACGGCGTCCACGTCACGTTCGCCGGGTCGCCGGAGCGGGTGGAAGCCCGTCTCGTCCCTGAGTCGGGTTTCGAGTTCGACTCCTTCCGCGTCTCCGGGCTTCCTCGCCGCCCGGGGCCGACGCAGCTCCGGGCGCTGATGCGGTCCGCATCGGCGCCGGCAGCGTGCCTGCGAATTCTCGCGAACCGGCGTCCGGATGTGGTCTTCGGCGGCGGCGGCTTCGTGGCCGGGCCGATGGTGCTCGCAGCGTGGCTGCGGCGGATCCCCGCCGCGCTGAGCGAGGCCGACGCCCACCTCGGCCTCGCGAACAGGCTCGCGCTTCCCTTCGCCCGCCGGGTCTTTCTCGCGTACCCGATCCAGACCGGGCCGCGCGTCCGTGTCGTCGGGCGGCCGATCCCCGAGCGGTCGCGGCCGGTCGGCCGAGCGGAGGCGCGCCGCGAGCTCGGACTGCCCGAGGAGGGCCAGGTACTCCTCGTCTCGGGTGCGCTCGCGGGCGCGCGCGCGCTCAACGAGCTCGCGGTCGGAGCCTGGGGATGCTCGGGGCCGACCGTGCTCCACCTGTCGGGGGAGCGCGACTTCGAGCTGCTCCGCGGACGCGTCGACCGCCCCGGCTACCGCCTGCTTCCCTCGGTCGAGCGGTTCGGCTCGGCGCTCTCGGCCGCCGACCTGGTCCTCGCGCGCGCGGGCGGCTCGGTCTGGGAGATCGCCGCTGCAGGCCGGCCCGCGATCCTCGTGCCGTACCCGTATGCCACGGGCGACCACCAGACGTCGAACGCGCGTCACTTTGCCTCCGCGGGGGGAGCACTGCTCGTGCCCGAAACCGAGGTCGAGCGCGTGCCGGGACTCGTCCGGGAGCTCCTCGCTGACGGGCCGCGGCTCGCCGCCATGAGCGCGGCGATGCTGCGGGCCGCACGCCCGGACGCCGCCGACGAGATCGCGAGGGAGCTGATCGACCTTGCGACGGCTTAGAAGCTCTAACGAAACGAAGCACGGGGCCGCCGAGACGCGCTGGGCGGCGCGAGGCTGCGTCCTCAGTCGCCCGGGTAGCGCTGCTACCCGGGCTCCCTGCGTCCTACCCTCGCACTCGCCCATCGCG
>JACDAS010000160.1 GCA_013695295.1 Actinomycetota bacterium
CAGTGACCGGGCTCCGACATCCCCGGCTACACGTCTCGAGCCTGTACGCCCGGGAGTCTCACCGGTCGACCCGCAGCACGTGCGACTGTCCGGGCCCGAGGCGCACGTAGTTCCGGCCGACCGACCAACGGAAGGACTCCCCCGTCAGGAGCTCGGCGGCAGGAAACGAGGGGGGCAGCCCGAGGCCCGCCGGCACGATGCAGGTGCCCTCGCGCGCCGCGCGCGGATCGAGGTTGACGACGACGAGCACCGTGTTCCCCGGCTCCCGCTTCGCGTAGGCGATCAACTCGTCCGACTCGGTCTCGAGGAAGGTGAGGTTCGCAAGCCGCTGGAGCGCGGGGTTCGCGCGCCGCGCCTCGTTCAGGCGCCTGACGAGTGGCAGCAGGGGGCCGTCGAGCCGGCGCTCCTTCAGCTCGTACTTCTCGGAGTCGAAGTACTCCTCGCTTCCCTCCCGCAGCGGCACGTTCTCGCAGTGCTCGAAGCCCGAGTAGATCCCGTAGCTCGGCGAGAGGGTCGCGGCGAGCACGAGGCGCGCCTCGAAGGCCGGGCGGCCGCCGCGCTGCAGGTACTCGTGGAGGATGTCGGGCGTGTTCGCGAAGAAGTTCGGCCGGAGAAAGTGGGGAAGCGTCGAGGAGGTGAGCTCGGTCAGATACTCGGTCAGCTCCCACTTCGCGTTCTTCCAGGTGAAGTACGTGTAGGACTGGGTGAACCCGGCCTTCGCAAGTGTCGACATCATCGGCAGCCGTGTGAAGGCCTCCGAGAGGAAGATCGTCTGCGGCTCGCGCGCGCGCACCTCCCGGATCAGCCACTCCCAGAACGGCACCGGCTTCGTGTGCGGGTTGTCGACACGGAAGACTCGGACGCCGTGGTCGACCCAGTGCAGCACGACGTCGCGCAGCGCGTCCCAGAGGCCGCGCCAGTCCTCCGAGTCGAAGTTCAGGTTGTGGATGTCCTCGTACCGCTTGGGCGGGTTCTCGGCGCACTTGATCGTCCCGTCGGGGCGGCGGTGGAACCACTCGGGGTGCTCGGCGAGCCAGGGATGGTCGGGAGAGGTCTGGATTGCGAAGTCCAGCGCGATCTCGATCCCGAGCTCGCGCGCTCGCTGCACCAGCCGGTCGAGGTCCTCGATCGTCCCGAGCTCGGGCGAGACGGCGGTGTGACCGCCCTCCTTCGCGCCGATCGCCCAGGGGCTCCCCGGATCGCCCGGGGCGGCCTCGAGCCTGTTGTTTCGGCCCTTTCGATTCGTCCGGCCGATCGGGTGAATCGGGGGCAGGTAGACGACGTCGAAGCCGAGCTCGGCGAGCTCCGGCAAAACCTTCTCGACCCCGCGGAGGCCTCCCCAGGAACGAGGGAAGAGCTCGTACCAGGCGCCGAACCGCGCGAGCTCCCGATCGACGTCGAGCTCGAGCATCGCCGTCGTCGTGAATTCGGACCGGTCGGTCTCGGTCGACGCGAGCGCCTCCTCGACGGTCAGCGACGAAACCCGGTGTAGCGCCGCCCCCTCGGCCAGCTCGCCGGTCAGGTCGCTCTGCCCGGCCTCCACCTTTCGCTCGAGCTCGTGGCGCCACGAGGCGAAGCGGTCGACCCAGGCGCCGACCGCGAAGATCCAGCGCCCGCAGGCGTCCGGAGTGAAGGTCGCCACCCAACGGTCGAGCTCGGCGTGTCGCATCGGCGCCTCCTGCCAGCGACGCGCGGCGGCGGGCTTGAAGCGAACCGCGGCGCCCAGCACCTCGTGGCCGTCGCGCAGGACGTCGGCCCAGACCTCCACCGGATCCCCGAGCGAGACCTTGACGGCGTGGCGTCCGCAGTCGAGCTGCGGCCAGACGTCCTCGATCTGGATCCGCGGCGGCGGGCCGGTCTGGGAGCGAGCCACCCCCGGAGGCTTGCAGATGACGGGCCGCGGTAACAACGGAACCGTGCTGCTTCCGCGCTCGAGCGGCATCCTGCTCCACCCCACTTCACTTCCGGAGGGGCGGCTCGGCGCGGACGCCTACGCCTTCGTCGACTGGCTTGCCGCGGCCGGCCAGGCGTGGTGGCAGATCCTCCCGCTCGGCCCGCCGGACGGGAGCGGGTCGCCGTACGGGGCCGCGTCGGCCTTCGCCGGCTGGCCCGGGCTCCTCGCCCAGCCCGACGCACCCGTGAGCGGCGTCGAGCTCGAGCGCCACGTCGCCGAGCAGCGATTCTGGATCGGCCACTGGGCCTCGTATGCCGGCGAGGGCGCGATCGCCGACCAGGTCCGCTTCGAGCGGGAGTGGACCGCGCTCCGAGAGTACGCGGCACGCAGGCGCATCCGGCTGATCGGAGACCTGCCGATCTACGTCGCCGACGGCGGCGCCGACCACCGGGCCTGGCCGGAGCTGTTCCAGACCGGACACATCAGCGGCGTACCACCCGACGCGTTCTCCGCGACGGGGCAGCTCTGGGGCAACCCGCTCTACGACTGGCGGTCGCTGCGAGCGACCGGCTACCGATGGTGGATCGAGCGGTTCCGCCGGACGCTCTCCCTGGTGGACGTCGCGCGCGTCGATCACTTCCGGGCGTTCGTCGCGTACTGGTCCGTCGCACGCGGCCGCCGGACGGCCCGTCGCGGCGTGTGGCGCCGGGCGCCGGGGCGCGAGCTCTTCTCCACCCTCGCCGCGGCGCTCGGCGAGCTGCCGCTCGTGGCCGAGAACCTCGGGGTGATCACGCCACCGGTCGAGCGGCTCCGCCGGCACCTGCGGCTCCCCGGAATGGTGGTGCTCCAGTTCGGCCTCGGCGGCGGGCGCGCGAACCCCCACCATCCCTCCCGCCACCCCGAGCGCGCCGTTGTCTACCCGGGAACGCACGACAACGACACCGCGCTCGGCTGGTGGAGCTCCCTCTCCGGGGCCGAGCGCAAGCGGACGGGCCTGGACGGGGTCGAGCCTGCGTGGGAGCTGGTCGAGCTCGCGCTCGGCTCTCGGGCGCGGCTCGCGGTGCTCCCGCTCCAGGACGTCCTCGGCCTCGGCAGCGAGGCCCGGATGAACACGCCCGGGCAGGCGGAGGGAAACTGGCGCTGGCGATTCCCGCGTGGCTCGCTGACACCCGCGCTCGCCGAGCGCCTCCGGCACGCCACGCAGGCTGCCGGCCGGCTCGCTCAGGGCTACTAGAGACGGTAGACGTCGACCCAGTGCGAGCGGGATTCCTCGCCCTCGGGGCCCGCCCTGCTCACGAGCCGCGCTCCCACCGCCCGAAGCGCCTCCTCCTCCTGCGGATTCGCGTACACGATCGTGAGCGTCCGAGGGGCTCGCTTCGCCGACTCGGCGAGGCGCCGGGCGACAGACTCGAAGATCGGGCCCCGGAAGGGGTTGAAGAGGAACGCGACCGTCACGTCGTCCGGGATCGCGTAGTCGAGCGCGTCGGCATTGACGAGCTCGATCGCCCCGCAGCGGACACGCCGCCGCGACCGGACCCGGTTCCGCACCGCCACCCGGTGCAACTCGGGCGAGACTTCCACCCCGATCACCCGCTTGTAGGGCCGCCCGGCCGCGAGCAAGACGGCTCGGCCCTTGCCCGAGCCGAGGTCGAGGAAGACGTCCTCAGGTGTCGCCGGAACCGAGTCGAAGATGCGTTTCGCCGTCCGCCAACCGATCGGCCAGTAGTTGCCCCGGACGCCGCGGACGTAGCCCAACTCCTGGTGCGAGACGGGCGTCGACGTCTCTGTGCCGAACGGCAGGTCGTAGAGGAGCTTGCCGACCACGGGAAGGATCCTCCCCGCTGCCCTGCCGGCCAGTCCTTTCCTGCTCATCGGGCGGCGAAGCCCGCTGTCCGCGCGGTCTCACCGGCGTCGAAGCCCTCGGCGAGCGCGTAGAGCGACGCGAGGATCGCCGGCGAGCCCGGGCACTCGGTGACGCCGCGCCGCTCGAGCCACGCAGCGACCTCCTCGGCCGAGAGCGCCTCGAACTCGATGTTCGCCGCGCAGCGACCCGGTCGCGCCACCGCGGGATGGAGCTTTCGAAGCTCCTCGTTCGTCGTCACGAGCACGAGGACGCGGAGGCCCTGGCCGATCAGTCCGTCGACGACATTGAGGAAGCGAGAGAGACCCTGACCGGACTGCATCCGCGCGTCGGCGGCCAGGAGCTCGCCCGTGTCCTCGAGCACGAGCACCTTCCAGGCCTTCTCGGCGGCCTCCGGCGCCTCTTCGCCGGCGCCCAGGAAGGCGATCTCGCCCGCGAGCGCGGGATGCGCGCCTCCGAGTGCGATCTGCGAGTAGGCCGGCTGGAGGAGCACGTTCATCAGGTAGTCGGCGTGCGCGCCGAAGAACGAGTCGGGGTCGACGATGTAGTGGAGCTCGCACCACCCGCGCCACTCCCAGGCGAGCGCCCGCAGGCCGAAGGTCTTTCCCGTTCCGGCAAGACCGTGCCAGAGCACGAGCTGACCGCCGTGGGCGGGCTGGAAGTCGCGCATGATCGCGTCGAGCCCGGCTCGTGTCCTCGCCGAGTAGTTCTCACGGATCTCGTCCCATTCGGGCACGGCGATCGTCCGCGAGGAGGGCTGGGGCCCGTGCGGCGTGTAGGTCCAGAAGGTGACGTTGACCTCGTGCTTGGCGCTCGGGTCGGGGGAGGGCAGGAGCTGCTTCAGCTCGGCCAGCGCCGCCCTGAGCGCGGCCTCGTCGGCGGCCGCGAGCTCTGCGTAGACCCAGCCGTTCCAGACGCTCAGGTGCGCGAGTGAGGTGCCGAGCCGCACGACGATCGCGTCACGCCCCTCCTCCCGCACGCGCAGGAGGGGCTCGGGGAGCAGCTCGAGCGAGCGTGCCGTTGTCGGCCAGTGCTCGATCCGCACGTGTGGCAGCCCGAGCTCGACGACCTGGGCGAGAAAGAGCTCTCCGGCGAGGCCGCGGAGCTCGACCTCGCTGGTGAGGCCGAGGCTGCGGGAGGCGCTCTCCATGGCGCCAGGGTACGCACGGCGAGCGGAGCCCGGACTCGTCGCCAGCGTCGAAGGCCTAGACGTCGTCGCGGTCGGGGAGCAGGCCTAGCCATCGCATCGCGTCTGGCAGCTGCTGCGCTCGCATCGGCTTCGAGTGGGCCCAGTTACCGGTCAGAGCATCCAACCGCCCTGTTTTGTTCAGCTTGCGAAGCTCGTTGGCGAAGTGCGCCGTCTGCTGCTTCTGGTTCTGGACGATCGCGTCGGACAGGCTCCACCACAGCTGGAGCGGAACGCCGGACCGCGCGATCTGCCGCAGCCAGTGCGTGGGGCTGCGAAGGACGTAGGCCTCCGGGTTCGTTCTCGGGGTGCCGCCGACCTCGAGACGGGCGAGCGCTTGCAGGCCGCGCGTCTTCAGGCTGAGGCCGAAGTCCGCGTAGCGGGTCAGGAAGTTCGTCACCGGATCGATCGCCACCGCGCCGGCGAGCAGCTTCGGGTACTGGCCGAGTAGGAGCAGCGTCTCGTGACCGCCCATGCTCCCGCCGCAGGCGTAGATCCGATTCCGGTCGATCCGGAGCCACGTGAGCGCGTTCGGGACGATCGAAGGCATCCGCGCCAGGTCGTCGATCTGGCCCTTGTAGCCCCACGAGTGGAGCGGCAGCCGCCTACCCATTCCACCCGGGCAGACGACGACGAAGTCGCCGCGCGCGGGCAAGTCGCTCCACAGGAACGCGTTCCCCTTCGCGCGCACGCCCCGCCCGTGCGGTGAGATGACGAGCGGAAGCGGGGGGCTCGGGTTGCTCGGGCCGTACTTCGCGGGCGCGAGCACGATCGC
>JACDAS010000137.1 GCA_013695295.1 Actinomycetota bacterium
TCTGCGCTACATCCGTGATGGTGGCTCAGTGCAAAGAACAGCGGTTTTCATTTCTGAGCCGCCGACCTGTCGTTTAGACTGCCGTCGAACAGTTTAATAATCGCCGACCGTCGAAGGTTGACGGTCAGGCCCCGGTATCGCGGACTCGGCCGCTGGCGGCTCACTTGAGACCGTCAGGGAATCGAGGTGCAGATGGACGGGGGATCGGCGAGGTGCCCGGGATGGACCGGCATGGAGGCAACCCTTCAAGGCGAGGTTGCCCCGGACCGAGGGGATCCACGGAGTAGCTCTCACGGATCGGCACGAGAAGCCACCGAGAAAGGTGCTTGCCGACCATGTCTAAACGGGATGAGGCGATTCGCGTCGCCGAGGAAGCGAAGGCGATCTTCGACGTCGCCGATCGTTCGGTGTCGGCGCCGGGTGAATACTCACCCCCCTTCGCCGGTTGAAAATGCACCCCCTTTGGGGCGGTGGCGGAGGCGTCCGGGGGTCGGTTGAGCCTGGCTTGGTCTGCGTGATCGAGCCGGGAGGAAGCGGGTGCTGGACGTGGAGCGGTGGGCCGATCTGCGCCGGGAGCACTTCGTCCGCGGCGTGTCGATTAAGGAGTTGTCGCGGCGCTTTGGCGTTGATCGCAACACGGTGCGGCGGGCGTTGCGCTCGGATGGCCCGCCGAGCTATCGGCGGGCGCCTTCGGGGTCGAAGCTCGATCCGTTCAGGGACGAGATCCATCGGCTGTTGCGCGCGGATCCGAAGCTGCCTGGGGTGCGCGTTCGGGAGCTGATCGCGCCGCTCGGCTTCGACGGCGGCAAGACGATCGTCGATGACTATCTGCGCGAGCTGCGGCCGCTGTTCGCGCCGCCGCCAAGGACGTTTCAGCGGACCGTCTATCGGCCCGGCGAGATCTGCCAGTTCGATGTCTGGGAGCCCTCGCGCGAGGTGCCGGTCGGCCACGGCCAGACGCGCCGCGGCTACGTCGTCGTTGCCTGCCTTGGCTATTCGCGTGCTGGCGCCGGCGCGCTTGTGTTCTCGAAGGAAGCGCCTGACTTGCTTTGGGGGATCGGCCGCTGCCTGTTGTCGCTCGGGGCGTTGCCGAAGCTGCTCGTGTGGGATCGCCAGGCGGGCTTGCACGCGCGCGAGGGGCGGCCGACCGACGCGTTCGCCGCGTTTTGCGGGCAGCTGCGCGTCGACTGGTTCTTCTGCGCGCCCGCCGATCCGCAGACGAAGGGCGTCGTCGAGCGGCTGCAGGACTATCTCGAGACCAACTTCGAGCCGGGCCGGTCGTTCGCCAACGAGCTCGACTTTCAGCTGCAGCTCGACGCCTGGTTCGAGCAGGCAAACCAGCGCACGCACAAGACGCTGCGCGCCCGCCCGATCGATCGGCTGATCGAGGAGCGCGCGGCGATGGTGCCGCTGCCCGCGGGCGGGCCGCCCGACACAGATCGCCGGCTCGTGACCCGCGTCCCCGCCGACCCACACGTCCGCGTCGACACCTGCGACTACTCGCTCGACCCGCAGCTCGCCGGCCGCCGGATCGAGCTGCGCGTCGGACAGCGCGAGATCAAGGCGATCTGTCTCGACACGGGCGAGCAGGCGTGCCTGCATCAGCGCAGCTTCGCCAAGCACCGCACGATCACCGCACTCGAGCACGCCCGCGCGCTCAGACAGCTCCGCGGCGAACCGGTCGAGGCGGTCGTCGAGACGCGGCCGCTCGCCCGCTACGACCAGCTGATCGCATGAGCCGGACCGACTCCGAGCTCGCCCACCTGTTCCGCGCGCTCAAGGCGCCCGCCGCGGCGCGGGCGCTGCCGAAGCTCGCCGACCGGGCCCGGGCGGAGGAGTGGACCTACGAGCGCTTCGCCGAAGCGCTGCTATCGACCGAACACTCAAGCCGAGAGGCGCACGGCGGCGAGGGCCGCATCCGCTCGGCGCGCTTCCCGCAGCGAAAGACGCTCGAGGAGTTCGACTTCTCCTTCCAGCGCTCGGTCAAGAAGACGCTGATCCAGCATCTCGGCCAGCTCGACTTCCTCGCCGCAACAGAGAACGTCGGCTGCTCGGCCCGCCCGGCACCGGCAAAACACATTTGGGGATCGCGCTCTCGATCCGCGCCTGTCTCGCCGGCCACCGCGTCCAGTTCCGCACCGCGACCGAGTGGGTCGCCGCCCTGGCCGAAGCGCAGCGCCAAGGACGACTCGAGGACGAGCTGCGCCGACTCGAGCGGATCCCGCTGCTCGTCGTCGACGAGGTCGGCTACATCCCGTTCGACCCCCAGGCAGCCAACCTCATGTTCATGCTCGTCTCACGCCGCTACGAGCGCGCCTCGATGATCGTCACCTCGAACAAGCCCTTCTCCGCCTGGGGAGAGATCTTCGGCGACGATGTCGTCGCCGCCGCAATGATAGATCGGCTCGTCCACCACGCCGAGATCGTGGCACTCAAAGGCGACAGCTACCGCCTTAAAGACCGCGACCTCGCGCGCGGCGCGCCGGCCGAAAACTGACCCCCCAACGACCCAGCCCCCCGCCAGCCGCTCGCTACGCCTCGCCCTACGGGCTCGGCTCCGCTCCCGGCTGCGGAACCCCACAGGCGGGTGCATCTTCAACCGGCGCCACAGGGTGCATTTTCGACCGGCCTTGACACTTTGGCGTCATTGGCCGCCGAGCAGTCTGTCGACGGTCCGTTCGGCGGGCGCGGGCCTCACGCTCCTCGTGCTCGGCCCTTGTGGCCGTTGGCGAGCGGGGTTGCCCTATCGGTTGCCCCCGGAGTAGGCACGAGCCCGCCCAGAGGGCA
>JACDAS010000180.1 GCA_013695295.1 Actinomycetota bacterium
CCCAGGCGCGCCCTGCGGCGGCGACGAACGGCGCCGAGCTCGATCGGACGCAGCCGGCCCAGCCCGGCCGCGGCGTGCCGGGGATGCGCTTCGTCGGGGAGTCCTGGGGCGAGCTGAGGAAGGTCGAGTGGCCCGGACAGAACCAGGTCATCCAGGGCACGGCGGTCGTGCTGATCGCCTGCGTCATCGTCGGCTTCTTCCTGTACGTGTCCGATCAGGTCTTCAGGCGCCTGGTCGAGAACGTCTTCCTCGGTCAGTAGGGGCGGAGGCCGACCCATGTTTCAGTGGTACGTGATCAACACCTACTCCGGGCACGAGAACAAAGTGAAGACCAACCTCGAGCACCGGATCGTCTCGATGAACCAGGCCCCGCGCTTCCGGCGCGTCGTCGTCCCCACCGAGCAGGTGATCGAGACGAAGGACGGCCAGAAGGTGCAGATCGAAAAGCGCGTGCTCCCGGGCTACGTGCTCGTGAACATGGACCTGAACGACGACGCGTGGGGCGTGGTCAAGAACACCCCCGGCGTGACCGGCTTCGTCGGCGCGGGCTCCAAGCCGGTGCCGCTCTCGGAGGGGGAGGTCGGCCGGATTCTCCAGACGGGCGCCGGGGGCGGAGACCGACCCCGCGCGCAGGTGCAGTTCTCGCTCGGCGAGTCGGTCAAGGTGACCTCGGGCCCGCTCAGCGACTTCGACGGCGAGATCGTCGACGTGAACCCGGACCAGCAGAAGCTGAAGGTGCTCGTCGACATCTTCGAGCGCCAGGTCCCGGTCGAGCTTGCCTTCGACCAGGTGAAGAAGCTCGACTGATGGCCAAAAAAATCCTGACGATGATCAAGCTGCAGATCCCGGGGGGGCAGGCCAACCCCGCGCCGCCGGTCGGGCCTGCGCTCGGCCAGCACGGCGTCAACATCATGGAGTTCTGCAAGACCTTCAACGCGCAAACCGCCCAGGCGAACGGCCGCATCACCCCGGTCGAGATCACGGTCTTCGAGGATCGCTCGTTCACCTTCATCACGAAGACCCCGCCGGCCGCCGTGCTGATCAAGGAGGCGCTGGGCCTCGAGAAGGGCTCGGCGGAGCCGAACCGGGCCAAGGTCGGCCGCCTGAGCCGAGACCAGGTCCGGCACATCGCCGAGACGAAGCTCGAGGATCTGAACGCCCGCGACGTCGAGCAGGCGATGAAGGTCGTCGCCGGAACGGCCCGCTCGATGGGCGTCGAGGTGGACTCGTGACACTTCATCGCCCGCTCGACGTGGGGAAGGGTCCAGGGAAACCGGGAGGTTTCCTACTCCGTGATCCGCTGCGCATGCGCAGCGGCGCGCTCGCGAGAAGAGGGGGCACGTGGGGGAACATGGTTCCCCCACGGGAGCGAGGCGAGCAGCCTCGCGACGTCGAGCAGGCGATGAAGGTCGTCGCCGGAACCGCCCGGAGCATGGGCGTCGAGGTCGACTCCTGATGGCCCAGCACGGGAAGAACTACCGGCAGGCCCGCGGCAGCATCGACCGCGAGCGGCTCTACTCGCCCGTCGCGGCGGTGCGCCTGTTGCGGGAGTTCCCGGCCAAGAAGTTCGACGAGACGGTCGAGGTCCACTTCCGGCTCGGGCTCAACGTCCGCCATGCCGAGCAGCAGCTCCGCGGGACGATGATGCTGCCGCACGGCACGGGGCGCGAGCAGCGCGTCGCCGTCTTCGCGGACGGCGAGAAGGCGCGCGAGGCCGAGGAGGCGGGCGCGGACGTCGTCGGCACCGCCGACCTTGCCACGAAGATCGAAGGCGGCTTCGACGACTTCGACGTCGCGATCGCCACGCCGGATCAGATGGGCGTCGTCGGCAAGCTCGGGCGGATTCTCGGCCCGCGCGGGAAGATGCCGAACCCGAAGACGGGCACCGTGACCTTCGACGTCGGCAAGGCCGTCCGCGACGCGAAGGCCGGCAAGCTCGAGTACCGGACCGACCGTGGCGCGAACGTCCACCTGCCGATCGGCAAGCGCAGCTTCGACGAGCGCCAGCTGGTCGAGAACTACACGGCCTTGATCGACGAGCTCCTGCGCGCCAAGCCCGCCGCCGCGAAGGGTCGCTACATCCAGTCGATCACCCTGACCACGACGATGGGCCCGGGGATCCACGTCGACCCCGCGAAGGTTCGTGGCATCGTCGAGGAGCTGGAGGAAGCTGTAGTACCGTCGTAAACGAGCGACCCGATCGCCGAAGACAGCTGGCAGCCGCGAGGCGGAAGTCCAGCC
Source organism: Actinomycetota bacterium (assembly GCA_013695295.1). Taxonomy (GTDB): domain Bacteria; phylum Actinomycetota; class Thermoleophilia; order Gaiellales; family Gaiellaceae; genus JACDAS01. Next base: position 2,242 of record JACDAS010000180.1, read on the forward strand.
GAGGTGAGCCCGCCCGAGCGTAGTCAGCCCGGTTCCGGCCCGCCTCGAGGCGGGCCTGGTCATTTCCGGAGGGAAGATCACATGCTGAAAGCTGACAAGGAACGAGTCGTGGCGGAGCTGACCGAGCGGCTTCGCAGCTCGGAGACGATGATCGTCGCCGACTACCGCGGCCTGACGATGACCGAGATCGACGAGCTGCGCGGCAAGCTGCTCGCACACGGAGCTCGCTTCTCGGTCGTGAAGAACACCCTCACCCGCCGCGCGGCGAAGGAAGCCGGTGCCGACGCCCTGCTGGCTCTGCTCGAGGGACCGACCGCGATCGCGTTCCTCGAGTCCGGGGGCGACGCGGTCGCCGTCGCGAAGGCCCTGAGCGACACCGCCCGCCAGACGAAGATCCTCGTCGTCCGCGGCGGTGTCCTCGAGGGGAACCCGATCACGGAGGCAGATGTCGCCAGCCTGGCGACGGTGCCCCCGCTCGACGTGCTCCGCGGCCAGGTGCTCGGCGCCGTGATCGCGCCGCTGACGACGATCGTGGCGCTTTTCTCCGCGCCGCTCCAGAACCTGGTCGGCCTGATCGACGCTCGGATCGAGCAGCTGGAAACGTCCGCCCCGGTGGAGCCACCCGAAGAGACAACCAAAGTCCAGGAGGAGGAATAGCGATGGCAGCAGGTGGAGTCGACAAGGTGTTCGACGAGCTCGGGAAGATGTCGGTCCTCGACCTCGTCGAGTTGAAGAAGCGCATCGAGGACGAGTGGGGAATCACCGCCGCCGCGCCGGTCGCGGTCGCGGCCGCAGGCGCGGGGCCCGGCGGCGGTGACGGCGCCGCAGCGGAGGAGGAGCAGACGGCCTTCGACGTCGTCCTCACCGCCGCCGGAGACAAGAAGATCCAGGCGATCAAGGTCGTTCGCGCGATCACGGGCCTCGGCCTGAAAGAGGCGAAGGACCTGGTCGACGGCGCCCCGAATGCGGTCAAGGAGGGCGTGGCTCGCGACGAAGCCGACTCGATCAAGGCCCAGCTCGAGGAAGCCGGAGCGTCGGTCGAGGTCAAGTAGCCCGCTGGCCCTCGATCGCAGTGCCGTTGTCGAGGGCAGACATCGTC
>JACDAS010000182.1 GCA_013695295.1 Actinomycetota bacterium
GAGCTTTCGCGTCGGCTCCTCGGCGACGAGATCCGGCGGGCTGGCTACTCGGCCTCGCGCATCAGGTCTGCGCCCAGCGGGACCGTCAGGCCCTGCGCCGCGATCCCGGGCCCGTGCTCGACGACGAAACCGAAACCCCTCGGGTCCCCTCACCGGCCGATCTCCGCCGTGCGACCTGGCACCTCGGGTTTCGCCAGCGGGCGGCACTCGCCCTCCACGAGCTCGAAGGCCGCTCGTACAGCGAGATCGGCGAGGCCCTCGACATCTCCGACGCCGCGGCCGAGGCGCTTGTCTTGCGCGCGCGAGAGTCGCTGCACGAGCGGTTGGCCCGGACGCTGACCTGCGACCAGGCCGAGCTGGCGATCTCGAAGCGGTTGGATGCGGCACTTGCCCTCCCGGAGCGGCGACGTCTGCGCGCCCACCTGCACGACTGCGCCGACTGCCGCCGGATCGAGCAGCTCCAGGTGAAGCAGCGCGCACTCTGGAAGGCGCTCGCGGCGGTTCCGCTGCCGGCGTCGCTGGCCGAGTTCGCCGGCGCCCGCGCCGCCGCGCCGGCGCGCTTCCGCCTTGCCTTCCCCGGAGGGTTCCTGCGGGCGACCACGGTCGGCGCCGGCGCTCTTCTGATCGCCGGCGCGACGTACGAGACGGCGCGGCAGGCGCCCTGGCAAAATCGTGACACCGCCGTCGACTCCATGGAGTCTTCGCGTGTCGCAGAAGTCCACCTCCTCGGGCTGGCCGCAGGCGAGCGCCGCGCACGTGGGGAGTCGGCCGCCGGCCAGAGCGTGGGCCTCGCGAGGGGTGAGGAAAGAGCGCGCGCAGCCGCGCCGGGACGCGCTCGGCGGGCGGCACCGACCGCGGCCGTCGGGCTCGCCCGGAGCGAGCGGCGGGCGAGGAACGACGCGAAGCACACGGAGCTGGAAACCGGCACTCGCTGATCGTTCGGCAGACGTTGGCCGGACCGGGCATCATTGGGCGCAGAGGGGACGTGCCTCGTCCCTGAAACCGGAGCCTCGCTCCGGGTCTCTCTCCCCGGGGGGCCGCCTCAAGCCGCACGAGGCGGCGCCCCATTTTTTTCGCGGCGTTAGCGGAACGGGCGGCGCGGGTACCTTCCGGAGCAACGAAAGGAGCTCATGGGGATGCTGAACAAGCGGAACGCGATGCTCGGGTGGGCGGTCTGGAAGCTCGGCAAGCGGGTCGCGAAGCGGAAGGCCCGTGCCGCCATGCCGGGCGGCGAGGCAAGCGGAAAGGCGCGTGGGCTCGTAGCGATCCTGCCGGCGCTCGCCGCTGCAGCTGGAGCCCTTTGGTTCTGGCGCCGCCGTGACGACGACGAAGGAGACGAGCCCGCCAGCTTCTAGGCACCCCGCAAGTCTCGGGTGCCCGCGACGTCTTCTCTATACATGCCTGTTAACTGAAAGGGTCCGACATGCGACGTCTCATGCTCATCGCGGGCTGCTGCCTGCTGACGGCGCTCGTCGGCGCTGCTCAGGGCACGGCGGCGCCCGGCCCGCCGCCGAAGCTCAACAAAAAGCAGCTGCACCCGCGCACGTGCGGCCAGGGCAAGCTCGTGATCAACGCGCAGCAGAAGGTCGTCAACGACGTCGACTCGGGCGCGAGGGGCAACTTCTGGGCGATGGACACCTATACGCGCCATTTCCAGGTGTGGCAGACGGGGACCGGTGTCTACTGCGCCATTGTTCGCTACGACGGCAGGTTCAAGACGCTCGCCGGCCCGAGCCCCGGCGGCACCGCCACGATCCCGGACGGGATCACCGGTCGCTTCGACGGCGGCTATCGGATGGACTTCACCGCCAAGCTGCTGGCGAAGCCTCGTCGCAACACCCACGGGTCGATCGGCACGTTCGACTACCGCTGCGACGCGGCCGGCAACTGTCCCGGCTCGAGCTACTGGGTCTCGCTCTACTTCAAGAGTGTGACCGGTGACGAGTTCGACTGGTGGGGCTGGATCTACCGGGCAGGCAAGAACGGTACGTGGCTGAACGAGATCGAGGGCACGAAGGGCGACATCGTCGCCCGCAGCAAGCCCGGCCCACCCAAGAAGTAAGTCTCATGGCTCGCAGCGCAGGGCGGCGCCGGCGCGGAGCCTCTCTTCCGCGGCAGCCGTCGTAGCGGCTCGGGCGTCCCGGGGCCGTGCCGGACGCCGGTACGGCCCCGGCACGAACTCGGCACACACAGGTGCGTCCCGGCGCGCTTCACTGGATGCATGGAGGAAGCGCAGGGACAGCGGCGGCGCCGGTTCGGCGGGGCACCGGACAGGGGCAAGCCGACGGTGAAGCAGATCTACGCGCTGGCGGGCGCGCTGTGTGAGCGCTGCGGCGAGAAGTTCCCGGAGACTCTGGCCGCTGCGTCGGAGCTGATCGAGCGGCTCCGAAACGAAAACGGGGGAGGAGGCGCGACCCGCTCGGGCTAGGGTCTGTCCGAGCCGGGCCCTGGACTCGCTCGCCCGATCGTCGCGAGCCGGGCACCCGGGTCGTGCGGGCGCGTCCCGCAGACGCGGTAGGAGGAGAGCCTTCCAGGCCCGCGACCGGGTGGCATCCACCACCCGGCCTACAATCGTCTCCCCGTGAGTCGAGCCGAGTTCGTCCACCTGCACGTCCACTCCGAGTACTCGATTCTCGACGGGGCCTGCCGCATCCCCGCCCTCGCGGCTCGGGCCGCCGAGCTCGAGATGCCCGCGGTCGCGCTGACCGACCACGGCTCGCTGGCCGGGGCGGTCGAGCTCTACAAGGCCGCCGCGAAGGAGGGCGTCAAGGCGGTCCTCGGCTGCGAGATGTACGTCGCCGACGACCGGCGCGCCCACCAGAAGGGTTACGCCCACCTGACCCTCCTGGCCGAGTCGAACGAGGGCTACGGGAACCTGATCAAGCTCGCCTCGGCCGGCTACCTGGAGGGCTACTACTACAAGCCGCGCGTCGACTGGGAGCTGCTCGAGGCGCACGCACCCGGGCTCGTCGCGCTCTCGGGCTGTCTCTCCGGTCGCGTCTGCAAGGCGTTCGAGGAGAACCGCGACGCCGACGCCGCGGCCGAGCTCGACCGGCTCGCGCAGGTTTTCGGCCGCGACTCCACCTACGTCGAGCTGCAGAACGCCGGGCTCGACCTCCAGGGTCGGATCAACCCGAAGCTCACGAAGCTCGCCGCGGAATCGGGCCTGCCGCTCGTCGCGACCGGCGACGTCCACTACCTGCGCCACGACGACGCGCGCGCACACGAGGCGCTGCTCTGCATCCAGTCGGGCGACTCGTTGAAGAACCCGAACCGCTGGCGCTTCGACACCGACCAGTTCTTCTTCAAGACGCCCGCCGAGATGGCGCTCGACTTCCCGGGGCAGGAGGACGCGCTCCGGCGCACGCTCGAGGTCGCCGAGCGCTGCAACGTCACGATGGAGCTCGGCCAGATCCGGCTGCCGCAGTACCCGACCCCCGGAGGTCGCGACGCGTTCGACTACCTCGTCGAGCTCTGCGAGAAGGGCCTCGGAAAGCGCTACGAGACGGTGACGCCCGAGCTGACCGAACGGCTTCGCTACGAGCTCAAGACGATCCGGGAGATGGGCTTCGCGGACTATTTCCTGATCGTCTGGGACTTCATCGCCTTTGCGAAGCGAAACGGGATCGGCGTCGGTCCTGGCCGCGGCTCGTCGGCCGGCAGCCTCGTCGCCTACTCGCTCGAGATCACGGACATCGATCCGATCCGCTACGAGCTCCTGTTCGAGCGCTTCCTCAATCCGGGCCGAAAGTCGATGCCGGACATCGACATCGACTTTGCTGTCGAGGGCCGCGACCGGGTGATCAACTACGTCACCGAGAAGTACGGGCGCGATCGGGTCGCGCAGATCATCACGTTCGGGACGATGGCGGCCCGCGCTGCCGTGCGGGACGCCGGACGCGTGCTCGACGTCCCGTACGGCGTCGTCGACCGGATTGCGAAGCTGATCCCCGAGGGGCCCGGCCAGAGCCTTGACGCCTGCCTGAAGGGCGGTCAGGAGCTGAGGAGCGCGGTCGAGGCCGATCCAGTCGCGAAGGAGATCGTCGAGCTCGCCCGCCCGCTCGAGGGACTCGTCCGCCAGGACTCGATTCACGCCGCCGGCGTCGTGATCGGCGACCGGCCGCTGACCGAGTACGTGCCGTTGCAGCAGAAAGGCGCCGACCAGGAGCTCGTGACCCAGTTCAAGATGGGCGACGTCGAGGCTCTGGGCCTGCTGAAGATGGACTTCCTCGGCCTGCGGAACCTCGACGTGATCGACAAGGCCGTGGCGCTCGTGGGCGGAGGGCTCGACATGACGACGATTCCGCTCGACGACCGGAAGGTCTACGAGATGCTCGCAAGGGGCGAGGCGACGGGCGTCTTCCAGTTCGAGTCGTCCGGGATGCGCGAGGCCCTGCGCCAGGTGCGCCCGACGGGCTTCGAAGACCTGATCGCGCTCGTGGCGCTCTACCGGCCCGGGCCAATGGGCTACATCCCCGTCTACGGGAAGCGAAAGGCCGGCCAGGAGCAGGTCGCCTACGCGGACCAGCGGCTGAAGCCGATCACGGCGCCGACCCACGGGATCTGCATCTACCAGGAGCAGTACATGGAGATCGCGAAGCAGCTCGCCGGCTTCTCGCCCGCCGAGGCCGACGACCTGCGCAAGGCGATCGGCAAGAAGATCCGCGCGCTGATGGACTCGCTCAAGGACAAGTTCCTCGAGGGGGCCGCGGGTCAGTCGGTCACCCCAGCGGTCGCGAAGCAGCTCTGGGAGGACATGGAGAAGGCCGCCGACTACTCCTTCCCCAAGGCGCATGCCGCCTGTTACGCCCTGATCGCCTACCGCACGGCCTTCCTCCGCGCGAACCATCCCTGCGAGTACATGGCCGCGCTGATCTCGTCGGTGATGAACACGAAGGATCGCGTGCCGATCTACGTCAACGCGTGCGACGAGATGGGAATCGAGGTCCTGCCGCCGGACGTGAACGAGTCGCAGTGCGACTTCGCCGTCGTCGAGGGGAAGATCCGGTTCGGGCTGAACGCGGTCAAGAATGTCGGCGACCCGGCCGCGCGCGCGATCCTGCGGGCACGCGAGGAGGGGGGCCGGTTCACCTCGATCTGGGACTTCACGGAGCGCGTCGATCCGCAGTGCGCGAACAAGCGGGCGCTCGAGTCGCTCGTCAAGTGCGGGGCGCTCGACTCGACCTCGGGATCGCGGCAGGGGATGCTCGGGCTGCTCGAGCACGCGCTCGCGTGGGGCCAGAAGCACCAGGCCGACAGGCTCGCGGGCCAGGGCTCGATCTTCGACCTGGGCCAGGACCCCACGGCCTCCGCGCCGAGGCACCATCCCGCGATCCCCACGGGCGAGTTCGAGAAGAACGAGCTCCTCCGGCTCGAGAAGGAGACGCTCGGGCTCTACGTCTCGGAGCACCCCCTGCACTCGATCCGCGAGCAGCTCCGGCGGCGGACCGACTGCACGCTCTCGGCGCTCGAGCGCCGACGCGACGGCGAGATCGTCACCGTCGGCGGCATCGTCGGCCAGATCAAGCAGCTGACCACGAAGAAGGGCGAGCCGATGGTCTTCCTGCGCCTCGACGACCTCACCGGCGGCGCGGAGTGCGTCGTCTTCAACTCCGTCTACGCCGCCGCGCGCGAGCTCTGCGAGGTGGACCGGGTCCTCGTCGTCAAGGGGCGGATCGACCACAAGCAGGAGGGAGAGACGAAGCTGATCGCGCTCGAGGTAGCCGCCTACGAGGCGACCCCCGAGCGGCGCGAGGTGCGCCTCAGGGTCGACGCCCGCACCGCGCCGGCCGGGATCGTCCGCGAGCTGGCCATGCTGGTGAAGGATTTCCCGGGAGAGGCGCCCGTGATCCTCGCGCTCGAGACCTCGCAGGGGCCTCGGACGCTCGCGCTCGGTCAGGCCTACAAGGTGCGGCCGGTGCCCGACTTCTTCGCCGAAGCGAGAGCGCTCCTCGGTGAGGCCGCTGTTGCATAGAGCCCCTAAGGTGTTCGGGCTTCGTTAACTCTCGCCACCACACCGCAACTCGAACGGACGTTAAGCGTCAGTTAAATCGGCGGATCACCGCGAATAGGACGATCCGATCCGAGCGTTAGACCGAATGACGAGCTAGCGACAACGGAAGTGGGAGAGATGCCGGCGACGGACATACAACTCGAAGAGACCGAGGTTCAGAGGATCGAGCGGTGGCGCGCCGAGGAGCTGGAGCGGGCGGGGTACCCGGCCCGGGACGCGGAGCGGCTCGCAGGGCGGCACGAAATCGACCTGCACTTCGCCGTCCGGCTGATCGAGCGAGGCTGCTCGCCCGAGCTCGCGCTCCAGATCCTGCTCTAACCCGGTAGCCAGGTTCGTCTGGCAGAGCCGGGCTCGCGCGGGCAGAATCCCGCCGTGCTCGCGTCGATCCCTTCCCCGCGAACGGGCGTCATCGAGGTTGGCCCGCTGACGATCCACATGTACGGGCTGATGCTGCTCGCGGCGATCGCAGCCTGCATCATCGTCACGGGGATCCGCTGGGCCCGTCAGGGCGGCGACTGGGATCTCGTCTTCCGCGTCGCCGTCTGGGGCGTCGCCTTCGGAATCGTCGGCGCCCGCGCCTACCACGTGGCGACGAGCTGGAGCGAGGTGCCCGACCCGAAGTGGCGCGGCGTCTTCGAGGTCTGGGAGGGCGGCCTCGGAGTCTGGGGCGGGATCTTTCTCGGCGTGCTCGCCGGCGCCGTGGTCGTCCGGCTCGCCGGGGCGAGCGTCGTGCGCTTCATGGACGCCGTCGCCCCGGGCCTCCTGCTCGCGCAGGGCATCGGCCGCTGGGGCAACTGGTGGAACCAGGAGCTCTTCGGCAAGCCGACCGAGCGCTCCTGGGGGCTCGAGATCGACGTGCCGCACCGGCCCCCGGAGTACGGAGCGTCCGAGACCTTCCACCCGACCTTCCTCTACGAGTTCATCTACGACGTCTCGATGGCGGCGGTGCTGATCGTGATCGGGCGCCTGTTCCGGATCCGCCCGCCCGCCTTGTTCGCCCTCTACGTCGCGATCTACACCTTCGGCCGCTTCTTCGAGGAGCTCCTGCGGATCGACCCCTCGCACGAGTTCCAGGGCCTGCGCCTGAACGCGTGGGTCTCGATCGTGCTCTTCGCGGTCTCGTCGCTCGCGTTCGTCTGGCTCCAGTTCCTGCGCCGGGAGCGCGGGGAGCGAGGAGGGACGATCGTGTTCGGCCCGTCGATGAGCATTCCCAAGGGGCGCGTCCGCTAGCGACACTACCCTCTCGGGCGTGATCGTCCGGGAGCTGGAGCTCGACCTCGACGCGTTCGAGGGACCCCTCGACCTGCTGCTGACGCTCGTCCTCAAGGAGGAGCTCGAGCCGGCCGAGGTGGACGTCGCCGAGATCGTGATCGCGTTCGCCCTGGGGCTGGCCGCCACGGAGCGGCTCGACCTCGACGCCTGCGGGGAGTTCCTCGTCCTCGTCTCGGCGCTCCTGGAGCTGAAGGCCCGCGGCCTCTTCGCCGACGAGGCGGCGGAGCTCGCCGAGCTCGGCGCCGACGAGGCGGCGGAGGAGCTCGCCCGGCGCCTCGAGGAGTACCGCCGGGTCAAGGAGGCGGCCGCCCTGCTCGCCGAGCGTCTGGAGGCCGAGCGGGACCGCTACTTCCGGCTGGGTCCCGCGCCGCTCCAGCCGCGACCGGACCGCCGGACCGCGCCGCAGGATCCCGCGCTGCTCGCTCGCGCTCTCCGCTCGCTCGCCGCCGAGCCGCCGCAGGTCTCGCTCGCCCACATGGAGCTTCGCTTCCCGCCCGTGACCCAGTTCCTGGAGCGCTTCCGGGCGGTGCTCCGTCGGCGCTCCCGCTTCGACTTCGAAGGCGAGCTGCGGGGATTGTCGCGCGCGGAGCAGGCGGTGGCGTTCCTCGCCCTGCTCGACCTCCGGAAGGCCGGAGAGATCGAGCTCGAGCAGGCCCGGGCCTTTGCGCCGATCCTCGTCGCCCGGGCGGTAGGAGCGGCGGCGCCGGGAGCGAAAGGGAAGGCATGGAGCGCACGCTCCGCCTGATCTCGTCCAACCCGCTCGATCGGCTGGCGCGGACGCTCGAGGCGCTCCTCGTCGTCGCCTCGCAGCCACTCGACGTGGCGGAGCTCGCGGCAGCGGCTCAGGAGGACCCGGAACGGGTCGAGACGGCGCTTCGTCTCGTCTCCGACCGGTTCCGGGAGGGTCGCAGCGGGATCGTGCTCGAGCAGGTCGCCGGCGGGTACGCGTTCCGCGCCACGCGCGAGGCGGCCGAGGCCTGCGGACGTCTCTTCGAGCGGCCGGTCGAGCGGGGCCTGAGCCAGGCCGCACTCGAGACACTCGCCTCGATCGCCTACCTCGGTCCGTGCTCCCGGCCGGAGCTCGCGCGCGTCCGGGGCGTCGCCGCCGACTCGGTCGTCGCGGGCCTCCTGGAGCGAGGCCTGATCGCGGAGGCCGGCCGCAATGGGGACACGGGCGTCGCCGGCGGCGCCGTCCGGTACCGCACAACCCCCCTCTTCGAGCGCGTCTTCGGCCTCGGGAGCCTCTCTGAGCTGCCGCGCCTGGACGATCTGGGCGGCGACGCGGCCGAGCTCAGGTCGCGGCTCCAGGCCGTCGCCGAGCGCCGCCCGGCCTAGCTCGAGCGGGCCGTCGGCCTTAGGGCCTGTCCTTAGCGCGAGCCCTCGGCGACCTGCGCGCGCCTCTCGAGCGCAGGGGTGTACACGACGGTGCGATCCTTGCCCTTGCCCTTGGCCGCGTAGAGGGCGATGTCAGCCTTTGCGAGTAGCTCCTCTCCGGAGTTCGCGTCCCCGGGGAACGAGGCGATCCCCGCAGACGCCGTCGGGAGACGGCGACCGCGGCGCTGGTTTCGTAGCTCGGCGCGGACGCGCTCGGCGACGCGAGCGCCTCCGATTGAGTTGGCGGCTAGGAGGACCGCCAGCTCGTCGCCGCCGATCCGGAACGCGTTCTCCTCGGAGCGAAGCGTGCGCAGGACGGCCCTCGTCACCTGACAGAGGACCTCGTCGCCGACCTGGTGACCGTCGCGATCGTTGATCTGCTTGAAGTCGTCGAGGTCGAGCAGGGTCACGCAGAGCTCCGCCCCGGTCTCGGTCGCCTTGCGGAGCGCCGCATCGAGCCGCTCGTCGAAGGCGCGCCGGTTCAGGAGGCCGGTCAGCGCGTCGCGGCGGGCCTCCGCCTGCGTCAGCGCGAGCCGGCGGTGGTTCGCGATCGTCGCCGCGGCC
>JACDAS010000184.1 GCA_013695295.1 Actinomycetota bacterium
ACGAGGGCGCGTCGCGCGTGGCGTCCACGACCGCCTCCGCAAGCGCCGTCGCACCCTCGCCGCCCCGCTCGAACGCCTCGTTCAGCTCGGCCGCGTGCGCGCCGTAGTCGAGCGCGAGTCGCCGCACGAGCTCGAGCTCGTCCTGCGTGTCCGTCGGAAAGCGATTGACCGCGACAACCGCCTTGAGGCCGAAACCGCACACGATCTCGAGGTGTCGGCGCAGATTCGCGGCTCCCCGCTCGATCGCGTCGAGCCCGCCGCCCGGGTCACCGCCGTGATGCTTGAGCGCGCGCACGGTCGCCACGAGGACGATCCCGCTCGGAGAAAGCCCACCCGTACGGCAGACGATGTTGAGGAACTTCTCCATCCCCATGTCGGAGCCGAAGCCGCTCTCCGTGACGACGTAGTCGCCGAGCTTGAGCGCCACGAGGTCTGCCACCAGGGAGTTGTTCCCGTGCGCGATGTTGGCGAAGGGGCCGCAGTGGATCAGCGCCGGCTGGCCCTCGAGCGTCTGGACGAGATTCGGCTTGAGCGCGTCTTTCAGGAGCACCGTCATCGCGCCGGCAGCGTTCAGCCGCTCGGCCGTGACGGCCTCACCCGCGAAGGTGTGGCCGACCGTGATCGCGCCGAGACGGCGCCGTAGGTCGAAGAGGTCGCGCGCGACGGCGACGATCGCCATCACCTCGGATGCGGCAGTGATGTCGAAGCCGGTCTCGCGGACGTACCCGTTCGTGCGACCGCCGAGGCCGACGACGATCTGCCGAAGCGCGCGGTCGTTGATGTCGACACACCGTCTCCAGCTGATCGAGAGCGGGTCCAGCCCGAGCCTGTTCCCGTGGAGGATGTGCGTCTCGAGGATCGCCGCGAGCAGGTTGTTCGCCGCGCCGATCGCGTGGATGTCGCCGGTGAAGTGGAGATTCAGGTCCTCCATCGGCAGGACCTGCGCGTACCCGCCGCCGGCCGCACCGCCCTTGATCCCGAAGACCGGCCCGACCGAGGCCTCGCGCAGGCAGAGGACCGGCCGCCTGCCGATCGCCCCGAGTCCCTGCGTCAGCGAGACCGAGGTCGTCGTCTTTCCCTCGCCCATCTTCGTCGGCGTGACCGCCGTGACGCAGATCAGCTTCGCGTCGGCGCTGCCGCTCAGCCGCCCCAGCACCGACAGGTCGATCTTGGCCTTGTATCGCCCGTAGGGCTCGACCTCGTCCGGCAGCAGGCCGACCTCCTCCGCGAGCCCCGCGATCGGCCGCAGCTGCGCGGCCTGCGCGATCTCCAGGCTGGAGGGAACGCCCATCAGTGCGACACGGCGGCGGCGGCCAGTTCCGAGACGAGCGTGTCCGTGTAGAAGCGCTCGAGCCCGAAGGGCGCGATCAGCTGCGGCGTGCGGCCGGTTGCGATCAGCTCCGCAAGCGTCGTCCCGACGATCGGCGCCGCCTTGAAGCCGTACGTCCCCCAGCCGCACGAGACGAGGAAGCCGGCCACCCCGGTGACGCCGAGGATCGGGCTGTAGTCCGGGCTGATGTCGCACAGCCCTGTCCACTGGCGCAGGATCTTCGCGCGCTCGAGCTGCGGAAAGAGCTCGAGCGTATGACGGGCCGAGTCCTCGAGGAACGCGAAGGTGCTCGTCCCGCGATAGGTGGTGTAGGGCTCGATCTCGGCACCGATCAGGAACTCGCCCCGGTCGGTCTGCGAGACGTACACGTGCATCTGCGAAGAGACGATCACCACGTGCAGGAACGGCTTCAGCGGCTCCGTCACGAAGGCCTGGAGGATGTGCGTCGTGATCGGCAGCGGCACGCCGGCCATGTCGCCGACGAGCGTCGACCAGCCGGCCGTGGCGCTGACCACCGTCTCGCAGGCGACGTCGCCGCGTGTCGTCCGCACACCCGTCACGCGGCCGTTCGAGCGCTCGATCCCGGTCACCTCCGTGTAGGGGTGGATCTCCACCCCACGGCGATCGGCTCCCCGGGCGAGACCCCACACGACAGCGTCGTGCCGGATGATCCCTCCGGGTGGGTGATAGAGCGCCCCGAGGACCGGCCACGTGACCTTGCTCGAGAGGTTGAGTTCCGGGCAGAGCCGTGCGATCTCGGCGGGATCGACGAGGCGGCTGTCGATTCCGAGCAGCTGGTTCACCTCGGCCCGCTCGGACATCGTG
>JACDAS010000227.1 GCA_013695295.1 Actinomycetota bacterium
CCATTCGTCGTCGCCTCGACGCTCGACGCGAAGAAGGTGCTGCCGCACCGGATTCGCTGGATCGCTCGCCCGAACCTGGCTGCGTCGCAAGTCTCCAAGGTGGAGTTCCTGATCGACGGCAGGGTGCGCTGGGACGAGGAAAAAACTCCCTACGTCTACGGCGACAACAGCAACTGGCTCGTCACCTCGTGGCTGGCGCCGGGACTTCACCGCTTCACCGTCCGCGCCGAGGCGAAGGACGGCAGGATCGCTCGTCGGACGACCGTCGCTCGCGTCGTCGCTGCGCCCTCACCGCCCGCCGCGCTCCGGGGAAGGTGGGAGCACAGTTTCGGAGCAGGCACTTGGCTGCTCACGGTCGACAAGGTCGGCTGGAAGATCCTCGATCCCTTCGGCACGGGCAACCTGATCGACGTCGCTTACTTCTCGGGCGGGCGGCTGCAGGCCAGAGGAGGGATCTTCACGAAGGTGGACGATCCCTTCGAGGGCAACGGCTGGTGCCAAGACCTGAACGCGCCCGTCAACTACCGCTGGTCCGTGGCGGGCGACACGCTGAGCCTCACGCACTTCGGTGCAGACCGCTGTACCGACGGCGGCGAGGCCGCCAAACAGCACTACGCCTGGGTCGGAGCCTGGACGAGGGCCGCGTGACGCGCCGCCAGTTCGCTTGCCGGGCACACGAGGGGCGCCACGCGGAGGCGATGCCTCCTATCCGGCGCCTGCGGTGGGTGAGGCCCTGGATTGTTCAGTTCTCGCAAACCTCGCGCCTTCAGACCCAGCTGTACGTCAACCGCCGGCCGCTGGAGCTGACCCAGATCGGAAAGCCACCATCGACTCGCTGCCGGTACCCGGGAGGTGGTGACGTCTATGCGGCGGCGGGTACGCGGTACCGAAACTCGCGCCCGCTGTGGCGTGAGTTGATCCGCTCGCGTTGCATGGCGCCGTTCTTGATGAGGTGACGCAGCCTGTTGTTCGCGGCCTGCGGTGTCGGATGTGCCGAAACCGAGGCTCCGGTTGGGCCATTGGGTGTTCGGCGCCGGTGGTCGGCGCAGACTGTTGGAATCCTGCTCCGCGAGCCCGGTCGCGCCTGGACGCAGGCCGAGCTCGCCCGAGACGCAGCCGAGGAGCTCTCCGGGCCTGAAGTCGAGCCGCTCGGGCGAAGGAGTCGTCTGCCCGCCCGGGTAGCGGTCGATCTGCGGGACGTCGTCTCGCGGATAGGGCGGCGGATACCCCTCGGCGGGGTCGTCGTAGAGGACGCAGAGGACGTTCGCCACCGGACCTCCAGTATTGCAGGGAGCGGTTGCGGGCGCAGCGGCCCGGTGACAGAATGGCAACGCTATTTCCCCTACGGCGACTCCGAGCTAGATGTCGTTCCTGCTCGCCTGCCCACACTGCGGGCTCCGCGATGTCAACGAGTTCGCGTCCGCGGGCGAGGTGACCGAGCGCCCGCGAACGAGCCCTTCGGTGCATGAGCTGAGCTCGTACGTCTACTTCCGCCGAAACACCGCCGGGGTGCAGCGGGAGTGGTGGTACCACCGCTTCGGCTGCGAAGCGTGGTTCCTCGCCGAGCGCGACACGCGGACGAACGAGGTGCTGACGACCGAGCTCCCCCGCCCGCAGCCCCGCCAGGGCAGCGCGGCGCCGCAGGAGGCCGCTGCGCCAGACGTGCCGGAGGTCTGATGCGGCTGCCTGCACGTCCGGAGGAGCGGATCGACCGAGCGCACGTCGTCCGCTTCCTCTTCGAGGGGAAGCCGATCGAGGGATTCGCCGGCGAGACCCTCGGCTCGGCGCTCTTCGCGTCCGGCCGGCGCATCTTCTCGCGGAGCTTCAAGTACCACCGGCCGCGCGGCCTCCTCTGCTGTACCGGCAGCTGTCCCAACTGCCTGATGACCGTCGACGGCGAGCCGAACGTGCGCGTCTGCGTCGAGCCGGTGCGCGAAGGCGCGCGCGTGCAGGCACAAAACGTCCTCGGAACGCTGGACCGGGACCTGCTTGCCGTCGTCGACCGGATCGGCGGCCCGTTCACACCCGTCGGCTTCTACTACCGGACGATGATCCGGCCGCGTCGCCTGTGGCCCTACTACGAGCGCGTGCTTCGGCGCCTCGCCGGCCTGGGCAAGCTCGAGCGACACGGAGGCCGGTCGCGCCGTTTCGACGTCGAGCACCGGCGCGTGGACGTGCTGGTCGTCGGCGGCGGACGTGCCGGCATCGACGCGGCACGGGCCGCGGCGGCCGCTGGTACTGCCGTCCTGCTGGTCGACGAGCGCCGCCTGCCCACCGGCGTCGGAGACGGAGTCGACGTGCTCGCTCCGGCGCGTGCGCTCGGCGTCTACGAGGGCGGACTCGTCCCCGTCGATGCGGGGGGCGTCCTCTACCGGGTCAGGGCCAGGCGCATCGTCGTCGCGACCGGTGCGCTCGAGCAGCCCCTGCTCTTCCCGGGCAACGACCTGGTGGGTGTCGTCCTCCCGGAGCTGGTGCGGCGCTTCGTCGACGAGTGGTCGCTCCGGCCGGGCGAGCGCGCGGTGGTCGTGGCGGCAGACGATCCCGGGCTTGCCGTCGTCCGGCAGCTCGAGCGTGCGCAGGTCCGCGTGGAGCGCGTCGTCGACCTCCGAAGCACCACGCCCCGAACGCTGTCCGCAGCGGGCAAGGCCGGAAAGCTGCGCTCGGTCACGATCGACGGGCAGGAGACCGCGTGCGACCTCCTCGTCATGTCCGGAGGCCGCCAGCCCGCCTACTCGCTGCTGGCGCAGGCCGGCGCCCGCGTCGAGTACGACTCGAAGCGCGGCATCTTCGTTCCCGTCCAGCTGCCCCCGAACGTCGAGGCGGTCGGGTCCGTGACGGGGGAAGCGGGCCCCGGGGCAATCCCGCCCGCGGCCTTCGCCGGCGGCGGCAGCAAGTCGCGCTGCTTCGTCTGCGTGTGCGAGGACGTCACGGAGAAGGACGTCAGGCGGGCTGTGGCGGAGGGGTTCGACTCCCTCGAGCTCGGCAAGCGGTACACGACCGTGACGATGGGCCCGTGTCAGGGACGGCTCTGCCACCTGTCATCCATTCGCCTGTTCGCCCGCGAAAACGAAACCGACGAGACGGCGATCGGCACGACCACCGCCCGCCCGCCCTGGGCGCCGGTGTCACTGGGGCTGCTCGCCGGCCGGGGCCACGAGCCGGTGAAGCGCACGTCCATCCATCATCGTCACGAGGAGCTCGGTGCGACGATGATGTGGACGGGGGCGTGGAAGCGTCCGCATTCCTACGGTGACGCTGCGGCGGAGGCGCGGCACGTTCACGAGGCGGTCGGGCTGATCGACGTGTCCACGCTCGGGAAGCTGATCGTCGAGGGTCCCGATGCGGCCGCGTTTCTCGAGCTCCTCTACTCGAACCGCTTCGCCGACCTGAAGGTGGGTCGCATCCGCTACGGCGTCCTCGGCAGCGACGCGGGCCGGATCATGGACGACGGCACGATCGGCCGGCTCGGCGACGATCGCTTCTACGTCACCACGACCTCGACCGGCGCCGACACCGTCAGCGAGTGGTTCGAGTGGTGGAACGCCGTCTGGGGGATGGACGTCGAGATCGTCAACGTGACGGGCGCCCTCGCGGCGATCAACGTCGCCGGCCCGCGCTCGCGTGAGTTGCTCGGAAGGCTGACCGACGCGGACGTGTCGAACGAGGGCATCTCCTACCTGGACGCGAAGGCGGCTCGCGTCGCCGGAATCCCCTGCCTCGTCCTGCGCATCGGGTTCGTCGGCGAGCTCGGCTACGAGCTCCATTTCGCGAGTCCCTACGGCGAGTATCTCTGGGACACGCTGCTGGAGCGCGGCGCCGATCTCGCGATCCGCCCGTTCGGGCTCGAGCCCCAGCGGATCCTCCGGCTCGAGAAGCAGCACATCATCGTCGGGCAGGACACCGACTCCGAGTCGAACGTGCTCGAGGCCGGGATGTCCTGGATCGCCAAGCTCGACAAGGACGACTTCGTCGGGAAGTGGGCCCTCGAGCACGTGAGCGAGCGAGGCTTCCGGGAGCAGCTCGTCGGCTTCGAGATGGAGAACGGAGTCGTCCCAGCGGAGGGGGGGCAGATCGTCGTCGAGGGTCGCTCGGCGGGGAGGGTGACGAGCGCCCGCCTGTCGCCGTACCTGGGCAGGGCGATCGGCATGGCCTGGGTCCGGCCACCGCTCGCCGAGGAGGACCTGCAGATCCAGATCAGGGTCGACGGGCGGCTCGAGGCGGCACGGGTGCGCCTGAAGCCCTTCTTCGACCCCGAAGGGGAGCGGCTGCGCGCGTGATCGGCCTCGACTTCCTGAGCCCGGACCTCGCTCGTGCCGGCGGCGGGTTCGAGCCACGGCTGTCGTCGCCACTCCGGCGCGCGCTCGAGGGAAGGGAGGATGTCCGCGACCTCTCCACCCTGGGCAAGCTCGAGGTCCGGGGCGACCTCGAAGCGATCGGCGAGGACGTCGAGCTCGTCCGGATCACGCCGCGGCGAGCCCTCGTGATCTGTGCGTCGGCGGAGACTGCGGCCCTACGCGAGCGTCTGCCCGGAGCGGTGAT
Organism: Actinomycetota bacterium; assembly: GCA_013695295.1. Taxonomy (GTDB): domain Bacteria; phylum Actinomycetota; class Thermoleophilia; order Gaiellales; family Gaiellaceae; genus JACDAS01. Next base: position 4,540 of record JACDAS010000227.1, read on the forward strand.
CGACCTGACGGCCGCGCTCGCGGGGCTCGAGTTCCAGGGCGAGCGTGCCCTACGCAGGCTGACGGATCTGGATCTCGAGGCGCTGCC
>JACDAS010000230.1 GCA_013695295.1 Actinomycetota bacterium
TGGACGCGGTACTTCCAGAAGCTCCGCTCGAAGCGGGACGTGAGCACGACCGCGGCCTGCGCGCCGCCGAGGTACGTCTGCCCAGCCGTGAACTCGACCAGGGCGCTCCGGCAGCTCGCCCGGTCGAGCGGCTCCAGGAGCTCCAGGGCGTGATCGCGCGCCCGGTAGTGGTAGAGGCCGGGCGGGATGTCCTCGACGTTCGCCAGCAGCGGGTACGCCTCGGTGGGATGGAGCCCCCCGCCCGACGGGCTGGTCTTCCTCAGTCCGTGGAGCTCGCGGTGGATCGGCGCCTGCCCGTGAGCGCCGAAGACGGTCCGCAGCACGACGGCCAGGTCCTCGAGCGCCAGCGGCGCTCCGTCGAACGAGCGAGCCGTCCTGCGCGCGTAGAGCGCCTCGAACAGACCTCCAGCCGGCTCGACGAGGGGCAGCTCGACCACACCCAGCGGCCGCTCGACCTCGTGGAACGCCGGGGGCGGCGCGCCGTGGCGCCCGATGAACTCGTCGACGTCCACCTCGGGCGCCCTCAGGAGCTCCGAGCTTCCGGCTCGGCGGAGCTCGACGTCGCGCCAGCGCGTCGTGAAGTGGTACGCGGCGGCGGCTGGGTGCCAGGGCACCGTCGAGAGCAGCTCGTCGCGCGCACGCAGATCTGCCAGCGGCCCCTTCACCTCGTCCGTGACGGCCAGTCCCCGCTCCGCCAGGGCCCGCGCGCCGGGCACCGACCCGGCTTCGACCCAGTCGCCGGACGGCAGGTCGAGTAGCACCTCGAGCTCGTCGCGCGCGAGCACCACCTCGCCGCCCGTCAGGGGCGACGCGGCGACGACCTGATCGTCCTCGAGGCGGAAGTGGAGGTGAGGGCTGCGCCTAACCCACCACAAAGTGGTACGGGAGCGGCATGGGATCCGGCCGCGGGTCCGGCTTCGGCGGCGGTTCCGGCTTCGGCGGCGCGGGATCTTCGGCGTGAGGTGTGCGCTTCGACATCGATCGCTCCTCTCGTGGCATCCGTGCGCGAGGCTACTGCCAACTCCGCGCAGGGTCAAGAACGCGAGCCGACTCCGGTCATCCGCTCCCTGACCCTCTCCGCGGCCGCCACCGCGACGACGTTGCCCTTGGCCCGGTAGAGCCCGAGCGCGCGCTCGGCCGCGGCCGCGGACTCCTCCGCGCGGCCGGATCCGCGCAGGACGTCTGCGAGATCGATCAGGGCGTCGCCGTGCAGCTGGAGGAAGTCCGTCTCCGACGCCAGCCGGACGGCCTCCCGCGCGAGCGCCAGCCCGGCCTCGACCTCCGCGCGGCGCACGAGGGCGCGCGCCCGCACGCCGCGCCAGACGACCTGCGAGACGACGTCCGCCGTGGTCGCGGCCTCCTCGCAAACCGCGGTCCAGCGCTCGGCCTCGTCGTAGCGCCCCTGCGCACTTACGGCGCGGCTGATGAACGCGGCGGCGACGGACAGCCGCCCTCGCTCCCCCATGCCCTCGAGCGCCGAATAGGCCTCCGTCAGCAACGACTCCGCCGCCGCGGGCTCGCCGGCAAGCAGCTCGACCACGCCGGCGTAGACGGTGGCGCCGGCGACGCCCACCTCGACCCCGAACTCGTGGTGAACGGCCCGGCTCCGGCTCGAGAGCTCCCTCGCCTCGTCGAAGCGGCCGCGCGCGGCCTCGAGCGGAGCGAGCAGCATCTCGATCGTGGCGGTGAGCAGCCTGTCGTCCCCGGCGCGCTCCATCAGCTGGCGGCAACGGCGAATGGCAGCTTCGACCGGCTTCGGGCCGACGAGCGCGGCCCGCGCGAGGTCGCTCAGGATCGCCGAGACCTGCCGCCGGTCACCCGCCCGTTCGGCGTGGTACAGGGCTCGCTCGGCGACCTGCTCCATCTCCGCCAGCCTGGAATGGAACCATGAGACCTGGGCAAGCAGGCCCCACGCCCTAGCGAGACCGAGATCGTCGCCGGCCTCCTCGAAGCACCCAATCGCCTCCTCGGCCAGTTGCCTCGATTCCTCGATCCCCTCGTGGGAAGCTGTGTAGGCGCGCAGGAGCGACTGCTCGATCCGCGCCCGTGCCTCCAGGCGGGCGTTCCTCACCGCCGCGGCGAGCGAGACGGCCTCTTCCAGCACCTCGCCCGCGCGCGTGAGCGAGCCGCATTCGCGGAGCGCGACCCCGAGCTCGACCAGGAGCCCCGGACGAGCCTCGTCGCCGGGAGGAAGGACGGCCGCCGCGCGTCCCAGGAACGTCGAGGCAGCGGCCAGGTCGCCGCGTGAGCTTGCCCGGCGGCCGGCGGAGGTCAGGCACTCGCCGGCATGCCGGGCCAGCTCACCGGCCTCGGCTGCGCGCCCCAGCTCGCGGCGGTACCGGTACGCCTGCTCGAGGTGGTAGCACACGATCTCGTCGTACTCGTCGGTGCGGCCGGCGGCCGTACGCTCGAGCCAGGCTGCCAGGCGCTCGTGCAGCGTCGCGCGAACCTCCTTCGGGAGGGCGGCGTAGGCCGCGTCGCGGATGAGGATGTGACTGAAGCGGAACGCGTCCTCTCCGAGGAAGCCGGACCGCTCCGGCCGGATCAGCTCCTTGCGCACGAGCGCCTGGAGACGACCGACGACTCGGGCATCACCCCACTCGGGCGACAGCTCCGCGACCCCGCCCCACCAGAACGCCTGGCCGATCACCGCTGCGCGCTGGATCACGGTCCGCTCGTCGGGCTCGAGCCGGTCGAGGCGAGCGGCGAGGAGGGCATGGATCGAGGGGGGAACCTCGATCCGGGAGAGATCGCCGACGATCCAGCCGCCCGGCTCGCACCGCAGCACACCGTCGTCGACCAGCATCCGGAGCAGCTCGCCGACGAAGAGCGGATTCCCCTCCGCGGCCCCGGCGATCCGGCTGCGGGTCGCCTCGTCGAGACCCGTCTCACCGAGCAGGTTGCGGATCAGAAGGTCGCTCTCCGACTCGATCAGCGGCTCCAGCAACACCGCGGCGGAGTTCGCTCGCGGAACCGCCCAGGCAGGCCGGAGATCGAGCAGGTCGGGCCGGGCCAGGGCAACGATCAGGATCGGCTGCTCCCGGCTCCACCCCGCCAGGTACTCGACCAGGTCGAGGAAGGTTCCCTCCGCCCAGTGGACATCGTCGAAGACGACGACGAGCGGGCGCTCCGCGGCCAGCGCCTCGAGCAGCTTGCGGACGGCCCAGAGCACCTCTTCCGTCCGCACCTCGGCTGCTCCCCGACCGACCGCGGCGGCAACCCGTTCGCAGACGAGCAGCGAGTCGCCTCCCGCGGGGAGCAGGCTGGCGATCTTCAGGCGAGCGGGCTCCGCGCCGTCCCCGTCCGTCAGCCCGGCGGCCTCCCGGACGAGCTCGACGATCGGCCAGAAGGTGATGCCCTCGCCGTAGGAGAGGCAGCGCCCGCGCAGGACCGTCGCGCGCCCGCCCAGGCGCTCGACGAACTCATGCGTCAACCGGGACTTGCCGATGCCGGCCGGGCCCAGCACGGTGAGCAAGTGGCACGAGCGCTCGGCGACGGCCCGGTCGAACATCCCCTCGAGCGCGGCCAGGTCGAGCTCGCGCCCGACGAGCGTCGAGTCGAGGCGAAGCGCCGGCGCCTCGATCGACGCCGTGACGCTCAGGAGCCGCCAGGTCGGCACCGGGTCGGACTTTCCCTTCAAGGCGATCTCGCCTACGAGCTCGGCAGTGACGGCGTCCCGGACCAGCCGGTACGTCGTCTCGCCGAGCTGGATCTCATCCGGCCCCGCAGCCTCCTCGAGACGCTTGGCGACGACGACGGCGTCGCCGGTGACGAGCATCTGTCCGGAGGAGGCGTTCCCGGCGACCACCTCGCCGGTGTTGACGCCGGTGCGCGCCTGGAGCTCGAGGCCCCAGGAGCCCCGCAGGTCCTCGTTCAGGCGTGCCAGGGACTCGCGCATCTCGAGCGCCGCGCGCACCGCGCGCAGAGCATCGTCCTCGTGGAGCACCGGCAGGCCGAAGATCCCCATCACGGCGTCGCCGATGAACTTCTCGACGATGCCTCCGTGGCGCTCGATCACCGAGCGCATCTCCTCGAAGTACCGCCCGATGACGCTGCGGTGCGACTCGGCATCGAGCGCCTCGCTGAGCCGCGTCGAGCTCCTGAGGTCGGAGAAGAGGACGGTGACCGTTTTCCGCGCCTCCCCCGCCGTCGAGCGCTCCACGGGCAGCGCGGCGCCGCAGGCCCAGCAGTAACGGCCCCGCTGCGGGTTGTCCTCCCCGCACTGCGCGCAGGCGGACATGTCCACCAGTGTACGGACGGCCGAGTCGTCCACACTGCCCCCGCGCCAGGCAATGCTCCCGCTGTCCGCACAGTTCGGCCCGCCCGCAGCCGCGGCCGTGGGCGGCTTACGGCGGGGCTCCCGGAAACTTGCTGGCGGCACCGACCGGAGCTATCAGTGTTCGCTGATGGAGGCTAAGCGTGCCGCGCCTGGACGACGAACTTGCGAGGGAGTCACCCTTCGCCACTCGCGCCGTTGCGGTGTCCGCGTGGGAAAGCCCTGTTCTTGCTCTCCCTCCTCCTACCAGGCGCAGGTCTGGTCCCCGCGCGATCGCAAGCCGATTCGCCGTGGCCTTCGGACGCTGGCCGCGGCCCGTGCCTGGAGGCAGGAGAGTCAGGTGGCGGTTCGACGCCAGACGCTGCGGGCACCAACGCCGCTGACGTTGGGTACGATCACCGTTCGGAACGGGGAGCTCGGGGCAGCCGGGCTGAGAGGGCGGACGGAAGCGCGCCGCCGACTCGCAGAACCTGACCTGGGTAATGCCAGCGGAGGGAAGACGTGCAGCACCACACCGTGATCATCATCGCCGGGGGCGGCCTGCCGCAGGCGCCCCCCGAGCCGCTGCCCGCGGGCGTGCCCGTCATCGCCGCCGACGCGGGCGTCGACCACGCGCTCGCTCTCGGCCTCGCCGTGACCACGGCCGTCGGCGACTTCGACTCCGCCACGCCGGCGGGGCTCGCCGCCGCCGAAGCGGCCGGCGCGGTCGTCATGCGGCACCCGGCGGCGAAGGACGCGACCGACCTCGAGCTGGCGCTCGACGCGGCGGCGGCGCTCGCGCCGCGCCGGCTGCTCGTGCTCGCGGCTGGCGGCGGTCGCCTCGATCACCTGCTCGGCGTCGCGCTCCTCCTCGGCTCCGAGCGGTACGCGTCCTACGAGGTCGACGCGCTCTTCGGCCCGGCGCAGGCGCACGTCGTGCGCGAGGAGCGGCGAATGACGGGCGAGCCCGGCGAACTCGTGTCGCTGCTCCCGCTGCACGGCGCCGTAGAGGGCGTCGTCACGGAGGGCCTCGTCTTCCCGCTCAGGCACGAGACGCTCGAGCCGGGCTCCACGCGCGGCGTGTCAAACGTGTTCGCGGCGCCCGAGGCGCACGTCGCGCTGGAGCGCGGCGTGCTGCTCGCCGTCCGCCCGGGGATCCAGCCGTGAAGCGTCTGCTGGCGCTCGCGGTGGTCGTCGCCGCCGGCTGCGGCGGCTCCGGCGACAAGAAGGCGACCGAGGTCGTCCTCGTCACCCACGATTCGTTCGCGATCTCGAAGCGCGTAGAGCGCGCGTTCGAGCGCGAGTCGGGGCTTCGACTGCGGATCCTGCAGTCGGGCGACGCCGGCGAGGCGCTGAACCGTGCGCTCCTGACGGCGGGGAACCCCGAGGGCGATGTCTTCTTCGGGGTCGACAACAACCTGCTCAGCCGCGCGCTCGACGGCAAGCTCTTCGCGCCCTACAAACCGAAGGCGCTCGATCGGCTCGACGATCAGTTCCTGCTCGACGACCGGCACCGGGTCACGCCGGTCGACCACGGCGAGGTCTGCCTGAACTTCGACCGCGGCTGGTTTGCGTCGCACCGGATCGCGCCACCGCGAACGCTGCTCGACCTGACCCGCCCGCGCTTCCGCAAGCTGCTCGTCGTCGAGAACCCCGCCACGTCCACGCCTGGCGTCGCGTTCATGCTGGCGACGGTCGCGCAGTTCGGCGAGCAGGGCTGGAGGCGTTACTGGGAGCGGCTGCGCAAAAACGACGTGCTCGTGACCGACGGGTGGGAGGAGGCGTACACCGTCCGCTTTTCGGGCGCTGCCGGCAGCAAGGGTAGGCGGCCGGTGGTCGTCTCGTACGCGTCGAGCCCCGCGGCGGAGGTGTTCTTCGCCGGCAGGAAGCTGGCGGAGGCGCCGACGGGCGTCGTCGACTCGAGCTGCTTCCGCCAGGTCGAGCTCGCCGGGGTCCTGCGGGGGGCGCCGAACGAGGAAGGCGCGAGGAAGCTGGTCGACTTCATGCTCTCGCCTCGCTTCCAGGCCGAAGTGCCGCTGTCGATGTTCGTCTTCCCGGTGCGGCGGGGCGTGCCCCTGCCGGAGGTCTTCCGCAAGCACGCGATCGTCGTGCAGAAGCCGCTCGAGCTGCCGCCGAACGCGATCGGCGCGAACCGCGACCGCTGGATCCGCGAGTGGACCGCAACGGTGCTTCGGTAAGACTCGCCCTCGGCGCGGCGGTCGCGCTGCCGGGCGCCTTCCTCGGCCTCTTCTTCGCGTATCCGCTCGGCTCGATTCTCGCGCGCGGGCTTACCGGCGACGGGAGCGTCGAGCTGCGCCCCGGCGTGCTCTGGTTCAGCGTGTGGCAGGCAGGGGCGTCGACGGCGCTGACACTCGTGCTCGGCCTCCCGCTCGCGTGGGTCGTCGCGCGGTTCGACTTCCCGGGCCGCGCGCTCGTGCGCGCCCTCGTCGTCGTGCCGTTCGTCCTCCCAACGGTCGTCGTCGCGACCGCGTTCCTGACGCTTCTGCCGGAGGGGCAGCAGCGTGGGATCCTCCCGATCCTCGCCGCGCATGTGTTCTTCAACGTCGCGATCGTCGTGCGCATCGTTGGCGGCTACTGGGCGCGGATCCACCCGCGGCTCTGGGAGGCCGCTGCGACGCTGGGCGCGGGGCCCGCCTCGCGGCTGCGCACGGTCACGCTCCCGGTGCTCGCGCCGGCGCTCGCGGCCGCGGCGGCACTCGTCTTCCTCTTCTCGTTCACCTCGTTCGGCGTCGTGCTGATCCTCGGTGGCCCGACGCGCTCGACCCTCGAGACCGAGATCTACTACCAGGCGGCGCGGATGTTCGACCTGCGCGCGGCTGCAGTGCTGTCGCTCGTGCAGCTCGGCTGTGTCGGCGCGATCGTCGGCGTCGCTGGTCGGCTTGACCGGTGCGTCGCGGGGGCGCGCATGGTGGCTCCGGAGAGCGACGTGCTCGTCCGCGCGCAGGGGCGGCAGCGCGTAGTTGTCGCCGGCATCCTCGGCGCCGCGGCCGTCGGCCTCGGGGCACCGCTGGCAGCGCTCGTCGAGCGGTCGCTGTCGGCGCCCGGCGGCTACGGGCTCACGTTCTACCGCGCGCTCGGCGAGGAGACGCCGGCGCTGCTCGTCGTACCGTGGCGGGCCGCGCTGAACTCGCTCGCCTTCGCCGCCGTGGCGACCGGGATCGCGCTCGTGGTCGGCGGGATCGTCGCGGCGGCCGTCGCCCGCTCGCGGGCGACGTGGCTCGACCAGTTCGCGATGCTCCCGCTCGGCGCATCCGCCGTGATGCTGGGCTATGGCTTCGTGATCGCGTTCGACGACCCTCCCCTCGACCTCCGCTCGTCGCCGTTGCTCGTCCCCGTCGCGCAGGCGCTCGTCGCCGTGCCGTTCGTCGTCCGGATCCTCACCTCCGCGCTGCGGTCGATCGACGAGCGGCTGCGAGACGCGGCGGCCGTCCTCGGCGCATCGCGCGCCCGCGTCATCCGTGAGATCGACCTGCCGCTCGTGCTGCGCTCATTCGGCCTCGCCGCCGGCTTCGCCCTCGCGATCTCGCTCGGCGACTTCGGCGCCACCGTCTTCGTCGCGCGCAGCGACTGGCCGACCGTGCCGGTCGCGATCTTCCGCTTCCTCGGCCGTCCGGGTGCGGAGAACGCGGGCGAAGCGGCGGCGCTGAGCGTCGTGCTGATGACGATGACGATGGCCGCGATGCTTGCGGCCGACCGTCTCGGCGGCGGCCGTCGCGGGCTCTGATGCTGCGCGTCGACAACGTCTCCGTCGCCTTCGACGGGTGCCAAGCGCTCGCCGGCACCAGAATCGAGGTGGCGGAGGGGGAAACGCTCGCAGTCCTCGGCCCCAGCGGGAGCGGCAAGACGACGCTCCTGCGCGTGATCGCAGGCCTCACGCGCCCCGATTGCGGTCGCGTCCTCCTCGACGGTCGCGACGTAACCGCCGTCCCGGCGCATGCCCGTGGGATCGGCCTGATGTTCCAGGACGGCGTCCTGTTCCCGCACCGGGACGTGGCCGGCAACGTCGAGTTCGGGCTCCGCATCGCCGGCGTCCCACGCGAGCAGCGGCGCCGACGCGTCGCGGAGGTGCTAGAGCTCGTCGGCCTCCGCGGCTTCGAGCAGCGACCCGTCGCGACCCTCTCCGGCGGAGAGCAGCAGCGGGTCGCCCTCTCACGCGCGCTCGCCCCTGCGCCGCGCGCGCTCCTCCTCGACGAGCCGCTCGGGTCGCTCGACGGCCCGCTCCGCGCGCGGCTGCTGGACGACCTCGCGGAGGTCTTCGAGGCCATCGGTCTCACTGCCGTCCATGTGACTCACGACGTCGGCGAGGCATTTGCGCTCGGCCACCGCGTCGCAGTCATGCTCGAAGGCCGCGTCGTCCAGTGTGCGCCGCCGGACGAGCTCTGGACACGGCCGCGCGACGAGTGGACAGCGCGGTTCCTCGGCATGACGAACGTCTGCGAGCTCGACGGCCGACGCGTCGTCGTCCGGCCGGAGGCGGTGCGGCTGCGTCGCGGCGATGATGTGACGGTCCTATCGGTCGAGCGGCGCGGGGCGGTGGTGCACGTGCGCGTGCGCGGCGATGACGGCGATGAGTTCGAGGCCGTGACGACGGAGCTCGACCATCCCCGCGCCGGCGGCCGCGTCACCATTGACATCGATCCCGCGGGCGTCGTCGAGCTGGAGGAACGGCCCTCGCCGGGATGATTCTTGCCACGGGGGCGCCGGCCGGCGTCAGCTCAGAAATCTGGCAACCCCAGGCTGGGGAGGTTCGACTCCTGCGCCGCTCCGCTCGACCCGCAGGACTCCGAAGGGCAATTCCCTTC
>JACDAS010000153.1 GCA_013695295.1 Actinomycetota bacterium
ACGCCGGGCATTCACTCCTAGGAGGGATCGTGCCTCGAGCCCGTTCGGGCCGATAGAAGAGCAGTCGTTCCCCCCACTGGTAAAGGAGCCAGGTCATGTCCCCCCTTCACCCCTCCTTTGAGCCTCCTGAAAACTTTCCGGAGCGCGAGCCCGCGAGCGCCCGTGAGCTCCGTCTTCGCGCCTCTCCGGCGCCCTCGGCCCGACTCGAGGACGTTCTCGGAGGCGAGTTCACCCACTTCCTGCTCAACGCCCTCGTGGGACCCGACGCTCAGCGGCCGCGACCCGTCGAAGTTCTAGAGTTCCCGCGGATGAGGTTCTCTGCATGGGCGAAGTGGCGTCTGCTCGCCACCAGCATCATCGTTTTCCCGCTCTGCACGTCGGTCGCCACCGCGGCCGTCGCGCCGGCTCAGGCAGACCGTTCCGCCCCGCAGCGCTCGACCGCCTGCGCGGCCAAGAGCGGGCCGGCGACTGTCGCCAACCGGATCCCGCTCCGCCGCATGGCTCCCGCGCAGCCGCCTCTGCCCGCAGGCTGCATCAATCCGATCATCGATGGCGAGTTCGAGGCCGGCTCGCCGTGGCCCGCGTGGACGATCCAGACCTCGACGGGTTTCGACACACCGCTCTGCATCGAGACAACATGTGGAACGGGGGGTGGAACCGCACCTCCCTTTGCCGGCGCCAACTGGGCGTGGTTCGGAGGCACCGCAGCTGCGGAGACAGCGACACTGGGGCAGGCTGTGACGATTCCGACCACGGCGACGTCGGCGACGCTCACGTTTCAGATGCGGATCGGTGCGGTTTCGCCACCCTTCACGGACACGCTGACCGTCAGCATCGATGGTACGACCCTGCAGACCTACACTGAGCCCGCGACCGCCGAGTCGGGCTACACCTTGCGCACGATCGACGTGAGCGCTTTCGCGGACGGGGGGTTGCACACGCTCCTGTTCTCCTACGTTGGCCCGGGCGGCGACACCGCCAACTTCTCCGTCGACGACGTAGCTCTCAGTTACTGCGGTCCTTCGGCGGTCACGGTCGGATCGACCTCCGCGCTGCGGACACGCCGCGGTGTCAGCGTCCGCTGGAACACGGGCTCCGACAACGCCCTGCTCGGTTTCCGTGTTTACCGGCAGGCCGGGTCGAAGCGGGTGGGCATCGGCCCGAGCCTACTCCGGGCACGTGGCGCCGTAGCCGGAAGCAGCTACAGCTTCGTCGACCGCTCCGCACCGCGAGGACGGACGCTCCGGTACTGGATCCAGGCCGTCCACCTCGACGGCTCCACGACCTGGCACGGCCCGGCGATCGCACGCGCCTGAGCGCCTCGAGCCCAGAGGCCCGAGGACGCGCTAACCCGAGGTCTGCTGGTTCGAGTCCAGCCCGGTGGGCAGCTGAGCCCTAGCGTGCCGTGAGCATACGTCGCCGACCGGACGGATGGGGTCGCCCGTGTGCACCTGCGAGCGGCCGGTCCGGCGGCCCAGTGCGAGCAGCGCCCTCAGGGTTCCCCACAGCGGCAACGGCGACAGCCTTTCTCGGCGCCACTCAGCCGCGAGCTCGGCCGTCGATCTGGGTTCGAGGTCTTGCAAGTGGCTCCTCCTAGATAGCACGATCGGTCGTTCCTTCTCGACATACTACGAACGGTCGTGCTAACTTGTCAAGCGTGGTTGCTACCCCGGTTCGGGCGAGGCGCTCCGACGGCGACCGGAGCAGGGCGGCGATCCTCGACGCGGCCGCGCGGCTCGCAACGGTCGAGGGGCTCGAGGGGCTTTCGATCGGCCGGCTCGCGGACTACATCGGCATGAGTAAGAGCGGCCTCTACGCGCACTTCGGCTCGAAGGAGGAGCTGCAGCTCGCGGCCATCGACACGGCCGCCTCGATCTTCACTGCCGAGGTGATCGACCCTGCTCGCGCCGCTGACGGGGCGCTCGCCCGGCTCGAGGCACTGTGCGACTCGTTCCTCTCGTACGTCGAGCGGGAGGTCTTCCCCGGCGGCTGCTTCTTCGCCGCCGTCTCGGCCGAGCTCGACTCCCACCCCGGCGCGGTCAAGGAGAAGCTGCGGGAGCTGCAGCGGGCCTGGCTCGACCTCCTCGAGCGCCGCGTTGGCGCGGCTCAGGAGGCCGGAGAGCTCGATCCCGCCGAGGACGCCGGCCAGCTCGCCTTCGAGTTGAACGCCATGTGCGCGATGGGAAACGCGGTCTTCGTGCTGCAGGGCGACCCGAACGCGCTCGAGCGCGCCCGCCGTGGCTTCCTCGCCCGGCTCGCGGTCGCCGCTTCCTGAGCAGCCGGGCCCGGCTGGCTCGGCCCCTGAACTACCGGCTGTCGAGCGGCAAGCCTGAGGGCGCCACCTTGCGTTGCGAACATATGTTCGCTTAGATCCCTCTGTGCAGCTCTCGCTGGACGCTGTCGATCGCCTCGTGGACGCGCTCGAGGAACGGGCGGCGCCGCTCGATCCGGTCGGGGCGGCTCGGGTCCTGTTCGCGACGAGGTCGATGCCGGTGGCCCTCGCCTCCACCCTCGTCGGCGACGTGGTTGCCGGGGATGCTCGGCTCCGGATCGTCGGAGGCACTGTCGCGCTCGCCGGGCTCGAATGCGACCAACCGCTCGAGCAGGCCGAGTTCGTCGTCTTCGACCTGGAGACGACGGGGCTGTCGGCCGCCACCGGGCGCATCTGCGAGATCGGCGCCGTGCGGGTCCGCGCGCTCGAGTCGGTGGACGAGTTCCAGACGCTCGTCGACCCGCGTGTGGCGATGCCCGCCCCGATCTCCCGCCTGACGGGACTCCACGATCCGGAGCTGCGGCAGGCCCCACGCGTTGCGACCGCCGTTCGGGGCTTCGTCGCCTTCGCGGGGGACACGACGCTCGTCGCGCACAACGCGCGCTTCGACCTGTCGTTTCTCGATCGGCAGCTGGAGCGCCTCTACGGTCGCAGACGGGTCGCGCCCGCCCTCGACACGGTGGCACTGGCGCGCCGGCTCCTGGCCGGCCGGGTCCGCCGCACGAGCCTTGCCTCGCTGTCGCACTTCTTCGGGACGACGGCGCGGCCGTGCCATCGTGCGCTGCCCGACGCGCAGGCGACCGCCGAGGTCCTCGTGCAACTGATCGGGCTCGCCCAGGAGCGGGGTGCCCGAACCCTCGGGGAGCTGCATGCCCTGGCGGCGCCGCGGAAGCGCCGCGTGTACGGAAAGCGCTCGCTAGCGCACGGGGCTCCGACCCGACCTGGCGTCTACCTCTTCCACGGCCCCGGCGACCAGGTGCTCTACGTGGGCAAGGCGAGAGACTTGAGGGCCCGTCTGCGCTCCTACTTCCGGAGCGACAGGCAGAGGCCGGCCGTCGAGGCGGCGCTCGCCGCCGTCGACCGGATCGAGTGGCGCATCCACGGCTCGGAGCTCGAAGCGGCGCTGGACGAGCTTCGCCTGATCCGTGAGCTCCGCCCCCCGGCGAACGCGCGCGGGCTGCGGCCCGATCGCTACGTCTATCTTCGCCGGCGCGGCGACGGCATCGTCGTCTCCGCAGCTCCGACCCCCCTCGGCCCGCTGCGGAGCCGTCGCCGAGCCCACCTTGCGGCGCGCGCGCTGAGCACCGCGACCGTCGAGGAGCTCGACGCCCTCCCGGTCGGAGAAGGGCCGCTCCCACACCTGCGGGCCAGGCTCGGGAACCTCTCCGACTGCAGGCGCTACGAGGACGCGGCCCGGCTCCGAGACCGGATCGCGGCGCTCGAGCAGGTGCTCGGCCACCTGCGGAGGCTCGCCCAGCTCCGGTCCCGCGCGCTCTGCGTGCTGGCGCCGGCGGTCGAGCCGCGCTGGGCGCGCGGATTCTTCGTTGCCGGCGGCGAGCTTCGGGCGGTCCGGACGCTCCCGCCCGGGGCCGGTGCGCGCGTCGAGGTCGAGGCGGGGCTGGCGGCGGCGCACGCTGCGGCCTCAGAGGCCCTCGCGCCGGAGTCCGTCGACGAGCTGCTCGTCATCGCGGGGTTCCTGAACCGGCCGCCGCCCGAGCTCACGGTCCTCCCGCTCGACGCAGAGGCGGTGCTCCGCGAGCTCGCGAGGCGCGAGCGGTCGACCTAGCGGCCTTAGAACTCGTTTCAAAATGAAGCACTGAGCCGCCGTGGCACGCTGGAGACGCCCGAGCCGTCGTCCTCAGTCGTCTCAGTAGCGCTGCTACCGGGGCTCCCTGCGTCCTAGCCTCGCCCGTATCCAGCGCACCCCATCGGCGAGTCGTCATTCTGAAACGAGTTTTTAGCCGATGCGGAACGCGCCGCTGACGAACGTAGTCGTGCGCTCGGGGTTCAGCTCGGCGGAGAGCTTGACGGCGTAGACGTACCAGCCGGCTTTCTGCCGCTTCGCCGGGAACTGGACGAGGGGCACCCAGCGGGCCTGGACGGAACCCGTCGCCCCGGCGACCGACGTCTGCCCGAAATAGGCCCCGACATTCGCGCGCTGGCTGCGGCTGAGCCCTGCCTTCGTCGGGACCCGCATGATCTTGCTCTCGGAGGTCGCGCTCTCCTCGGCGGTGACGGAGAAGTTGAAGGACGTCCCGCGGACCGGCTTGCGTCCGAGCCTGAACGTCGCGGCGGCGCCGACGACGCCGGTCTCGTGGCGGAAGGCGCGCTCCTGGCCGGCGCACATGCCGCCGGTCTGCGCGACCGTGTCCCGCACCGTGTCGAAGGACTGCCGGCGCGACCCGTCGGCGCGGATCATCCCCGACTGCCACTGGGCGAGGTTCGCGTCGTCCATGAAACGGTAGATGAGCACGCTCCGGACGCTCGGGTCGCAGGCCAGATAGCGGATCATCTCGGCGTAGTTGCCGGCCTGGGTCGCCTCGTCGGTCACGTCCGAGACCTCGCGGCCGTAGTAGGCGGGCGTGTTCGCAGAGGAGATCTCGACCTGCCAGCCGGTCTCGTTGAGGTTGAATCGCAGCCCCTCCTCGACGGTCGGCTGCCCGGTGCCCCGGAAGGCGTCCCAGAGCGCCTGCTTCAGACGGTCGAGGTCGGCGATCCCCGCATTCGGCCAGGCGTAGCTCCGGCCGACGGCATCCTTCGCCGAGGCGGGGTAGGGATGGAAGGAGAGCTCGTCCATGATCGGCGTGGTGCGGCCGCTCTGGCGGTAGGCCACCCCCATGTAATGGATGAAACGGGTGGGGGAGATCGAGATGTTGCTGACCGCGTTCGGGTCGTCGTTCCCGCGGGCGTCCAGGCCCCCGCCGCTGACCCGGATCGAGGGGTCGATCGCCTTCAGGGCGTCGTACGAGCGCGCGAGCAGGTCGACGAACGCGGCGGGCGATACGGGCTGCCCGGCCTCGTCGAACTGCGGTCGCCAGAAGTAGGTCACGTTCGGCTCGTTGCCGACGACGTAGTTCTTCACCTGCGGGAACTGACGCGCGAGGTGCTGGAGGTACGCGGGAAACATCATCCGGTTCTCCGCCGGGCCGAAGACGCGCGGGTTGACGCCGGTGACGACGAACAGGACGGTGATGCCGCGCGCGATCGCCTGGTCCGCGGCGCCGGCAATCGCCGCGTGCTCGCGGATGTCCATCGGGTTCGACGGATCCCAGGTGACGACGATGCGACTCATCGAGAGGTTGGCGCTCCGCATCAGGCCGTAGAAGCCGGCACCGTTGTCCGAGGTGCCCTTCATCTCCTCCGTCGCCACGCCGACGACGAGCGCGCCGAGGGGGCGTCCCGAGGCGCCCGGGGCGCTGCCGAGCGACGCGAGTGCGACGGCGGCCAACGCGACGGCCAGGGTCAGTGCCAGGGCCAGCCCACGCTGCCGCCCGTTCGATCTGCCCGCCACAAGCTTCATCTGAAGGTCATCGGCGCGGTTGTCCGCGACCGATCTCCCCCGACCAGGTAAAGCGGCGGCTTCCGGGGATGAGCGAGCTAGCGCACGGTGATGATCTGCGTCATCTGCGTCGGGTGCAGAGAGCAGAAGAGGCGGTACGTGCCGGCCTTCGTGAACCGGAACCGGAACGAGCCCTGCGCCAGCGACTCGGAGGCGAACCCGACCGGGCCGCTCGCGAGCGTGACGTCGTGCCGAGAAGGACCGGCGAACTGCCAACGGAACGTGCTTCCGCGCTTCAGCGACACGCGGTCGGCCCCGTACTGGAAGTCGGAGACGAAGGTGCTGAGGACGAGCCGCGCCGGGCCGCGAGGCTGCTTCAGGAGCGGCAGGACGACGCGCGGCGGCGCCGAGGGGCTGCTCAGGGGATCCGCGGGTAGTGTCGGCACGCGCTCGCAGGCGGTGACGGGCCCCGGCGCGAGGTAGAGCAGCATGATCCCCATCACTCGCGTGTGGGGCAGGCTGTTGTCGTAGGTCGCGCGGAGCCGGACTCGGTCGCCGGCGAAGATCGGGATCCCCGGTGCGGCCGAGAACGTCGTCATGTGCTTCGGCCCGGGCTCGTGCATGACCGGCCGGACGAGGGGCAGGCCCCAGGTGGGCTCCGACGTGAAGAGGGGGACCCCGCAGGTCCCGCTCGAGAGCTCCAGCTTCAGGCCGCCGCCGTGGAGGTGAGCGCCGCCGGCGACGAACCTGCCGCTCTCGGGCATGACGAGCTCCGAGCTGCGGGCGAAGGTCGAGAACTGCTTGCCCGTCCCGGGCACGCTGAAGATCGGGTCGGCGCTGCAGTTTCGGACGTCGAACCAGTACGGCCTCACCGAGACGAGCGTCTCGTCGGTGACGTAGCGAACCGTGTACTGCACCGACACGGTCTCGGCCAGCTTGCGGTGGTTCATCAGCATGAACACCATCGCCCAGCGGTCGGTGCCCTTGTTGGGGTAGCCGTAGCCGGCCGGCAGCACGACCTCGGTTCGCTCCTCACCCTCGGCGAAGAAGCGCTCGGCGCCGAGCCCGAGCTGCCGCCCGTCGTAGCCGCGTACCTGCGAGCACGTCGCGTCGGGGTAGCCCAGCTTGGCGAAGACGACGTGGTGGAGCATCACGTTCGTGATCGGCTCCGGCGCACCGCTGCGGTCGACGACGTCGGCGCTGACGCCGACCACGTAGCCATCGACCCCGGGCGAGGGGATCAGCATCGCCGTCTGGTGCACCCCGTAGGGCGCCACCGTCACGCTCGCCGAGCGAAAGGTCAGCGTTTGCTCGCCGGCCCGGGCGACGCCGGCCAGGGCGAGGGCCGTCCCGAGGGCGGCGACGACGGCTCCCAGCCGGAGTGCGCTCACCCGTCGAAGGTACCACGGCGAGCTCCCGGGTTCCTCGCTGCGCTGTCACTAGAATGGGTGGTGTGAGCTGGCTGATGGGCGCCCTGCTCGGACTCGCGGTCGCCGCGGTGATCGGAGCGGAGTGGCCGAGACTGGCGTCGCGGCTCGGGCTCGACCGTGGCTCGCGCCGCACGCGCCCGCGGCGGCAACCCGTGACCCGTCCGCGGCTGCGCTCCCGCCGCCGACCCGACCTTCGCGTCGTCCGCTCGGAGCCCAC
>JACDAS010000257.1 GCA_013695295.1 Actinomycetota bacterium
GTCAGGGCCGAGGGGAGGAAGACCGCGACCAGCGCGGCGGCCGCGACGAACGCCAGTCCCCAGGCCGAGACGGTGCGCCAGGGGTGGCGGGCCGACGCGCGGGCGAGCGATGCGGTGGAGATCCTCATGGCGCGGACTCTCTCAGAGAGAGCGCCGCCTCAGTCGCTGCCCCGCTCGATCCGCCCGGCGGCGAACTCGCCGAAGTCGCCGCCGAGCTGCCGGTAGCCGGCTGCGGCCCGCTCCCAGTCGTACTCGGTGCGCCGGAACTCGAACTCGCCCTCCGCCGTGCGGAGGCACCAGGCCGCGCGACGGTCGCCGTCGAGTGGCATCCCGACGCTGCCGGGGTTGATCAGGTGGGTGCCGCCGGGACCCGGGCGCCGGAACTGGAGGTGGCTGTGGCCGAAGACGATCGTCCGCCCCGTCACACCCGCAAGCAGCCGCTCGTCGTCCGGCTGCGGCTCGGCGGCGAAGCTCTCCAGGTCGGACAGCGGCGAGCCGTGCACGTAGAGCACGTCGTCGAGCTCGGCGCTCTCCGGCAGCGCGTAGAGCCGCTCGACCTCCTCCGGCGGGACCCGACCTCGGAATCGCTCGTACGCCTCGGCCACCTCCGGGTGCTCGGCCGGCGACTCGACGAGCCAGCGCTCGCCGTTGCCGCGGATCCAGGTTGCCCCGGGCAGCGCGCGCAGGCGCCCGAGCGTCTCGAGCGGCCAGGGGCTGGGAGTCCCGTAGTCGCCGCCGAGCAGGTACCGGTCGGCACCGATGTCCTCGAGCTCGGGGAGCACCGCTTCGAGAGCCGGGAGGTTGCCGTGGATGTCATAGAGGATCGCGAGCATCGCGCGTGACGCCGTCAGTGCCCCGGGAGCAGGCGTCGACAGTCGATCACAGCCGTGCCGCCGTCGCCCGCGGGCACGATCGCGAGGGGCGCGTAGTGGTGCCGGATCCCGGCCGGCGACACGGCGCGGGGCTCCCCGCCCGCGTCAGCAGGCCAGCGGAGACCCACCTCCGGCCTCGCAGCGAGGAGCCAGTAGTCGCCGCTGCGGTACCGCTCCTGCGTGAACTGCACCTCGATCCCCGCCTCGAGCGAGGTCCAGCGCCCCTGTATCGGGCCGGTGCCGTCCCAGACACGCAGCAGCGACGCGCTCTCGCGGAGCTCGGCGAATGCGTCCTGGTCACCGCGGAGCGTGACCACCTGCGCGCCACGGTCGAGGGCGGCGACCTCGAGAAGCGGCGGCGGGTCAGGTCGCCGAAGCGTGTCGCCGAGGATGAAGGCCTCGCATTCCACCTCGACCACGGCACCCTGGATCAGCCCCTCCCCGTGGGTCGCGAGCGTCACGACATCGGCGTCGAAGCGCTCGATCGGGTAGGCAGTCGACGCGTTGTCTCGCGACCACTTGAACGTCCCGGGCTCGCCGTCACCGCCTCCGTGGTGGATCTCGACCCGGTAGAGGTGGCTGTCCAGGCCCTCGTACGCGCCGCGCGCTCGCAGGCGACCGGCGCGCGCCCCCTGGAGCCGGTCGACGATCGCGGTCCAGGGAGGCTCCATGCCGTCGTCGCCACGCTCGAGCGGATACGTCCGCACCTGCCAGACGACCCGGGCGCGCGCCGAGGTGTCCGGGCCGCCGAGCGCGACCTCGCGGATCGAGTCGTCCTCGACGGGGCTGACGAAACGTTCCCACACGTCGAGGAAGACGAGGAACGGCGGGCCCTCTGGGCCCGGGCCGTCGCCCGCCGCCCCGTAGTCGGGCTGATTCCGGTACGAGACGTCGGCCTCGTTCTCGCAGAGGATCCCGTCGACGTAGTAGCGCCCTGCGCCGATCCTCAGGTCCTCAATGCCTCCGTCAACCCCGGCGACCGGCTCGATCCGGAAGCCGCTTGCCGCAGGGCCGCCGTGCGGGCCGAAGAGGTCGCGGGCGAGGGCGTGCAGATGATGCAACACAATCGACGCCTGCTCGTTCCAGTCGCTGTCCAGCTGCACGCGCCCCTGCTGCTGGAGGACCCGGCTGAAGTGCCTGGCCGGATCGAAGCGGAGCTCGGAGAAGTCGCCCTTCACCCTCGACCGGGGAGCCTTTCAAAACTCGTTTCAGAATGAGGACTCGGTGCTTCAGTTTGAAACGAGTTCTCAGACTGCGAGGGCCGCAGCGTAGGCTCACATCGTGGACGACCGGACCTCGCACTTCTCCCTGGGCTGCGGGAACTTCGGCGGGATCGGCTCCGCGCCCGAGCTTTTTGGCCGCGGCGAGACCGACGAGGGGGCGGGCTCGATCATGGACGCCGCCTGGGAGCTCGGCCTGCGGCGGTTCGACACCGCCGACGCATATGGGGGAGGTCGCTCGGAGCGTGCGATCGGCGGCTGGATCCGGCGAACGGGGAACCTGCCCACGTTGACGACCAAGACCTTCAATCCGATGGAGGAGGGTGCCGACCGGGGCCTCGGGCGCGAGCGGGTGCTCCGCCAGCTCGACACGAGCCTCGAGCGACTCGGCGTCGACTCGGTCGAGCTCTACCTCGCGCACGAGTTCGACCGGGACACCCCGCTCGACGAGACGCTCGCCGTCTTCGAGGAGCTCGTCTCGGCCGGGAAGATCGGCGCCTACGGGCTCAGCAACGTCGGTCCTGCAGAGCTCGGCGCGACGCTCGCCGCCGGCCGACCCGCGCTCGTTCAGAACTCCTACTCGTTGCTCGACCGCGGCGACGAGGCCGAGCTGCTGCCGCTCTGCGCGGCGGGGGGGGTGAGCTACCAGGCATTCAGCCCGCTCGGGGGAGGCTGGCTGACGGGCAAGTACCGGCGGGGGGAGGCACCGCCCGCCGGGTCGCGTATGACCCTGCGGCCCGAGCCGTACCGGCACCTGGACGACGAGCGTGTCTACCGCGGCCTCGACGCTCTCGCCGCTGCGGCGGCGGCACGGGGCGTCAGCACGGCGGGCCTCGCGCTCGCCTGGGCGGTCTCGCACCCGTACGTCGAGTCGGCCGTCGTCGGGCCTCGCCGGCCGGAGCACCTCGAGCCAGTGCGCGAGGCGCTCGGCCTCGCTCTCTCCACCGACGAGCGGGCCGAGCTGGGATCCTTCTTCCCGTGAGCTCGGTGCTCGTCCTGAGCCAGCGCGAGGTCGAGGAGCTGCTCGACCTGCCCGGCTGCATCGAGGCGATGAGCGAGGCCCTGATCGCACTCGCACGCGGGGAGCTTCACCAGCCGCTCCGCTTCGTCGTCCGGCCACCGGGAGAGGAGAGTCTCCTCGGACTGATGCCCTCGCACCGCGGCGGCGGGGGCCCGCTCTACGCCCTGAAGACGGTCTGCGTCTTCCCGGGCAACCCGGCCCGCGGCCTCGACGCACACCAGGGGACGGTGACGCTCTACGACGGAGAGACGGGTGAGCTCCGCGCGGCGCTCAACGCCTCGGCCGTGACCGCGATCCGCACCGCCGCCTGCTCGGCGCTCGCGACGCGGATGCTGGCGCGGGCGGACGCGCGGGAGCTCGCGATCGTCGGCGCGGGCGTCCAGGCGCGCTCCCACCTCGAGGCTCTGACCCTGGTCCGCCACTTCGAGCGGATCAGGATCACCAGCCGAACCGCCGCGCATGCACGCGGGCTGGCGGACGGCTGGCCGGGCGCCGAGGCTGTGGAGACGGTCGAGCAAGCCGTCCGAGGGGCAGACGTCGTCGTCACGGCGACGAACTCCCCGAACCCCGTGCTTCGCCGCGAGTGGCTGAAGGAGGGCGCGCACGTGAACGCGGTCGGCGCCTGCCTCCCCCACACCCGCGAGCTCGACTCCGACACCGTCTCGGCGGCCGCCTTCTTCGTCGACAGCAGGGAGTCGGCCGAGAACGAGGCGGGCGACTACCTGCTCGCGCGCTCGGAGGGAGCGATCGGGCCCGAGCACATCGCGGCCGAGCTCGGCGAGGTGCTCGCGGGGACTCACCCTGGCCGGACGGACGATGCGACGATCACGGTCTTCGAGTCGCTCGGGATCGCCGTCGAGGACCTCTACGCGGCCGAGTACGTCGTCCGCCGCGCGCGCGAGGCCGACCGCGGTACCGAGGTCGAGTTCTGATCTCGCTCGAGGAGATCCGCCGCGCGCGGGAGACGATCGCCGGCGCCGCGATCCGAACGCCACTCCTCCGCCTGCACGCGCCCGAGTCGCCGGCCGAGATCTATCTGAAGCTCGAGAACCTGCAGCCGATCGGCTCCTTCAAGCTCCGGGGCGCGACGAACCGGATCCGGCGGGCGACGGCGGCGGAGCTCGCAGGCGGGGTCGTCACGGCGAGTGCCGGCAACATGGCCCAGGGCGTCGCCTGGGCCGCGCGCGAGCTCGGAGTGCCGGCGACGATCGTCGTGCCCGAACAGGCGCCGGAGACGAAGCTGCGCGCAATCGAGCGGCTCGGCGGCCGGGTGGTGAAAGTGCCCTACAAGCGCTGGTGGCAGGCGATCGAGGAAGCTCGCTTCGAGGGCGCGGAGGGCCTCTTCGTCCACCCGGTGCAGGACGACCTCGTCATGGCCGGCTACGGGACGATCGGGCTCGAGATCCTCGAGGACCTGCCCGACCCGGACGTCGTGCTCGTGCCGTACGGCGGCGGCGGGCTCACCGTCGGAATCGCGAGCGCGATCCGCGCGCTCGCCCCGGGGGTGCAGGTGTGCCCGGTCGAGCCCGAGACCGGTGCGCCCGTCGCCGCGTCGCTGGCGGCGGGCGAGGCTCGGGAGGCGGTCGACTACCGAGCTTCCTTCGTCGACGGCTCCGGCAGCCCCCGCGTGCTGCCGCGGATGTGGGAGCTCGCGCGCGAGCTTGTCGACCGTTCCTTCACCGCCTCGCTCGACGAGGTCGCGGGCGCGATCCGCCTGCTCGTCGAGCGGGCGCGGGTCGTGGCTGAAGGGGCCGGCGCGCTCGCGCCGGCGGTGGCGCTCTCCGGCCGCGCCGGGACCGGCAAGATCGTCTGCGTCGTGTCGGGCGGAAACATCGACGCCTCCCGGCTCGCGGCCATCCTCGGCGGTCGAACGCCGGGGGTCTGACGCCGAGCGCGCTACGATCGTCGCCATGCCGACGGAGGTTGAGGGAATCCAGGCGGGCGATCCGTTTCCGGTGGAGGCGCTCCCACACGCGCTCGAAGGGCCGGCGGTCGTGTACTTCTACCCCGCGGACTTCACGCCGGGCTGCGAAGCCGAGGCCCGTGGTTTCAACGCGCTGCGCGACTCCTTCTCCGAGGCGGGCGTGCAGGTGGTCGGCGTCAGCGTCGACAGCGCCGAGCGGCACGAGGAGTTCACGCAGTCGTGCAGGCTCGCTTTCCCACTCGTCTCGGACGAGGGCGGCGCCCTGACCGAACGGCTCGGCCTGATGAAGGACTACGGCGAGTACGGCAGGTTCGCGGCACGCGTGACGCTTCTCCTCGACCGCGAGGGGACGGTCCGGCAGGTCTGGCGGGTGCAGGACATCGCGACGCACCCGGCCGAGGTGCTCGAGGCGGCGCAGGCGCTCGATCGCCATTGACACCCGCACCGCGCGACGGGGACAATCCCGGCTCGTCGGACGGGAGGACGACATGCGGGGCTACGTGATCGCCGAGTCGGACGTGCGCGCGCGCCCGGGCGAGGGGGACACTGCGAAGACGCGGGTCGCCATCGACGCCTCGCGCGGCTGCGAGCACCTCGAGCAGCGGGTGATTCGCTTCACCCCTGGCCGCTCGAGCGAGCGCTCGCCCGGCGACCGGCAGGAGCTCCTCTATGTCGCGGCGGGCGCCGGGGCGCTCCACGTCGAGGGCGAGCGGCACCCGCTCGAGCCCGACACGGGCGCCTACCTCGTACCGGGCTCGCGCTACGCGATCGAGAATGAGGGCCCGGAAGAGCTGGTCGTCGTCTCGGTGACGGCACCCCTGGAGGGAACGCCGGCCCGGACTGGAGATGTCACGGTGCGCGCCGCGGACCGACCGGTCCTCGCGGCCGGCAAGGACCGCGAGTTCCGCTATCTCGTCAACCAGGATCTCGGCTGCCCGGACGTGACCCAGTTCGTCGGTGTGATCCCGCCCGGCCGTGCGCCGCAGCACAGCCACACCTACGACGAGGTCGTCTACGTCGTCGAGGGCGAGG
>JACDAS010000278.1 GCA_013695295.1 Actinomycetota bacterium
AGGACGATCGCGTGATCGAACTCGTTCTTGCCCGTCCTGACGTCGAACTGCCACCCGTGCCACGGGCACGAGAGAACGCAGTCCTCGAGCCGGCCCTCGCCGAGGGGACCCTCGAGGTGCGGGCAGGCGCCCTGGGCCGCGTAAAAGTCGTCCCCGACCCGGGCGAGGGCGATCCTCTGCTCGGCCGCTTCGACCGCCACAACCGTCCCGGGCGCGATGTCGTCGGCCCGGGCAACGGGGTGGAATCGCCGCGCCTCCACTCGGCGACGAGGCTAGCAGAGCCTCCTTCGAGGGTTACAGCGCTCCGGAACACGTTACGCTGCGCCCGTGGCGACGGTCCTGCTCGTGGGAGTCGACCTCTTCTTCCGGGGCAAGCTCGAGGCACTCCTGCCCGGCCACCATCTTGTCACGAGTGACAGCGTCGACCCGCCGGACCTCGTGATCGCCGACATCGCGAGGGTCGAGCCGGACGAGGTTGCCGACGCTTTCCCGACCGTGCCGATCCTCGGCTTCGCGAATCACGCGGACACACACGGCCTGCGGCGGGCGCACGAGGCGGGCTTCGACCAGGTGATCGTCAAGGCAGCACTGCACGAGCGCGCCCCCCAGCTCGTGGACGAGCTGATCGCCTCGAACGCCTGAAAGGGGCGGAATCCAGGCGCGGCGCCGGCTCAGCGCGCTGGTCGCGTCACGTAGCGCTGCTACGCGCCGCAACCGGCCGCGGTGCCCTCGACCTGGAGCGCCTCCGGCGGCGGGGTGAGCCTTACACGAAGCCTCTAGACTCCTTCGCGTGACCTACATCATCGCGGAGCCATGCATCGACATCAAGGATCGCTCGTGCATCGACGTGTGCCCGGTGGACTGCATCCACGAGGCCGATCGGATCCTGGTCATCGATCCGGAGGAGTGCATCGACTGCGGTGCCTGCGAGCCGGAGTGCCCCGTCGAGGCGATCTTCCCCGAGGATGCCCTCCCGGAGAAGTGGGAGCCGTTTGTCAAGATCAACTACGCCTACAGCGACGGGATGGCTGTGGTCGACCAGCTCACCCAGGCCTATGCCGAGGAGCACAACGTTCAGAACCCACCTCTGGAGTAGCCCGAACCGCGAGCCTGCCGGAGACGAATGTCAGTCGTAGCGAGAAAACTCTCATGACCGTCTCCCATGATCCCGAGGTCGCCGCCGTCTACGCGCTCGGCGCGCTGACCGCAGACGAGCGAAGCTCCTACGAGGAGCACCTGGACGGCTGCGCGGAGTGCCGCTCCCAGGTGGCCGGCCTCTCCGACGCGGCGGCGGCGCTCGCGTTCGCCGCACCGGCGGCGGCCCCGCCCGCGGAGCTTCGATCCAGGCTGCTCGAGCGAGCCCGGGCGGATCGCCCGCTCGCTCCCGTCGTCCCGCTGCGGCGCCTGTCGGGGCGCGTGGCCGGGGGACTGGCTGCGGCGGCGGCCTGCGCCGCGCTCGGGCTCGGGCTCTGGGCTGCGTCCCTGCACCGGTCGCTCGCCGACGAGCGCGAGGCGCGCGGTACCGAGAGCCGGGCCGCCGCGATCCTCGGTGACCCGGCGGCGACCAGGGTGCCGGTGCGCGGAGCGAGCGGCATCCTGGCGGTGGGAAGGGACGGAACCGCGGTGCTGGCGCTGCGCGCGATCGCACCGGCCCCGAGCGGCAAGACCTACGAGGCCTGGGTGATTTCGCGTGACGCGACCCGAGCTGCCGGTCTCTTCTCGGCGGGCGAGGGACGGTCGACGCTCGTGCCCCTGACCCGCCCGGTACCCGCGGGAGCCACGGTGGCGGTGACGATCGAGCGCTCGGGCGGCGTGGCGCAGCCGACCGGGAAGCCCATCTTCAGCGCGCCGACGCCCGCGGCCTAGATCAGCCGGCTGCCGCGGCGAGCGGAGAGGTCGGCAAGGGCGAGCGCCAGCTGGACGAGGTCCGGTTTCGAGACCCGGCTGGAGACGCGAATCCAGTCGGCCTTCGACGCGCTCGTGGCCGGCCCGGTCAGGATCTCGACGACCGGCAGGCCCGCGGCGGTGAGCAGGTGCGCCTGATTCCGACCGATCAGGCGGCCCCGGAAGACGATCCCGACATCTGCCTCGACCGACTCCCCGTCGAGCGGCCGGGTGCGGACCTGGACGTCGAAACCGGCATCCTCGAGCAGCTCCACGAAGTCCGGCTGGCGAGCTGCGATCACGAGCGCTCGGGCCATGCCGACACTCTACGCAGCGGCTCGAGGGACACGGGGGGAGCGGTGGCCGCGGTAGCTATCCTCCCCACGTGCAGCCGCGGACGCTTGACCATGTCGCCCTCTGGGTCGCCGATCGTGAGCCGGTCGCCGCGTTCCTCGAGCGGCACCTGGGCGCGCACGTGATCGACCGGCAGCAGAACTTCACCCTGATGGGCCCGCATGCCCGGCACGGCAAGCTGACCCTGTTCGACGCCGAGGGGCCGCGCGAGCAGGGGCACCTCCTCCACGTGGGGCTTCGCGTCTCCGACCTCGAGCGCGCCCGCGCGGCCCTGCCGGAGGGCTCCGGCGAGGTCGTGGAGATCGGGGAGGGGCTCTCCGTGACGCTCGTGGAGGCCGAGACCGAGGTCGAGTACGACCTCGACCACGTGGCGCTGCGGTCGGCCGACCCCGATGCGACCGCCCGGGAATACGAGCGCTACGGATTCCGGCCCGCCGGGCCGCGCCGGGTCGAGGTCGGCGGCGCGTTCGTCGAGTTCCACGACGGCGATCCGGGCCGCCCCGAGCGGCCGCTGTTGAACCACCTCGCGGTGCTGGTCGACTCGGCGCAGGCGCACATCACCGCCGCGGAGGAGCGAGGGATCGAGGTGGAGAGCGTCGTCGATGCGGCCAACACGTATGCGACGTTCCTCTGGGGCCCGGAGCGGGTCCGAATCGAGTACGTCGAGCACAAGCCGACGTTCTCGCTCACCTGACGCCCGGAGCCGCGCCCTGCTGACGATCGCCGGCGCCGGGATGGCGGGCCTCTGCGCCGCCGTCCGCGCGCGAGAGCTCGGCCTCCATGCGGTCGTGCGGGAGAAGGGCGATCGGCCCGGCGGCTCGATGCTCCTCTCGAGCTGCGTGCTCTGGCGGCACCGTGCCTTCGCGGACTTCAGGGCGGAGTGTCCCGCCGGCGATCCCGAGCTGCAGCGCGCGGTCTACGACGATCTGGACGAGGCGCTCGAGTGGCTCGAGTCGCTCGGCGCACCCGTCCTCGAGCACGGGACCGGCAACCCGCGCACGGTGGGAAAGCGGCTCGACCCGCGCGGGCTGACGGACGCGCTCGTCCGCGCCGCCGGCGAGGTGCGCCT
>JACDAS010000311.1 GCA_013695295.1 Actinomycetota bacterium
CGACCACGGCGGCCCCGTCCTCCGAGGGAGCGGGCGGGGGCGGCGCCGGCGGGGCGGTGGGCGCCGCGTGGTCCCGCTGCGGCCACGGACGCCCGCTCTCCGGCCGCTCGCTCATTCGCCCTCGGCCTCGAAGCGGAGATCCTGGTGGTGCAGGCGGTGACCGAGCTTTGCGCGCTTCGTCTCCAGGTAGGCCCGGTTCTCGAGGTTCGGCGGCACCTCGATCGGCACCTGCTCGACCACTTCGAGCCCGAAGCCCTCGATGCCGGTGATCTTGCGCGGGTTGTTCGTCAGGATCCGGATCGTCGAGAGGCCGAGCTCGGCGAGGATCTGGTTGCCGATTCCCCACTCGCGCGCGTCGGCGGCAAAGCCGAGCTCGAGGTTCGCCTCGACCGTGTCCAGACCGGCGCGCTCCTGCAACTCGTAGGCCTTCAGCTTGTTCAGGAGCCCGATCCCCCGGCCCTCCTGTGCCATATAGAGCAGCACGCCGCGCTCCTCCGCGCCGATCCGCTCGAGCGCCAGCTGGAGCTGCTCACCACAATCACAGCGAAGCGAGTGAAAGACGTCCCCGGTCAGGCACTCGGAGTGGACGCGCACGAGCACGTCCTCGTGGCCGTCGACCTCCCCCCGGACGAGAGCAACGTGGTGCTTGCCGGTCAGGGTCTCGCGGAAGGCGACTGCCGTGAACACGCCGTGGACGGTCGGGAGCCGCACCGACGTGGCCCGCTCGACGAGCTTCTCCGTCCGCCGGCGGTACTCGATCAGGTCGGCGATCGTGACCAGCTTGAGCCCGTGGCGCTCGCAGTAGCCGACGAGGTCCGGGACGCGGGCCATCGTCCCGTCGTCGTTCATCACCTCGCAGACCACCCCGGCCGGCTCGAGGCCGGCGAGACGCGCGAGGTCGATCGAGGCCTCCGTCTGTCCCGAGCGCTGGAGCACGCCGCCGGGCCTCGCCCGCAGGGGCAGGATGTGGCCCCCTTCGATCAGGTCGTGCGGTCCGGAGGCCGGGTCGATCGCGACGTGGATCGTCCGCGCCCGGTCCGCGGCCGAGACGCCGGTGCTGATCCCCTCCCGCGCGTCGATCGAGGCCGTGTACGCCGTGCCTAGACGGGACTCCCTGCTGCTCGCGAGGGGCCGGAGCCCGAGGTGGTCCGAGCGCTCCTCGGTCAGACAGAGGCAGATCACGCCGCGCCCGTGCGTGGCCATGAAGTTCACGGCTTCGGGCGTGACGTGCTCGGCGGCGATCGTCAGGTCGCCCTCGTTCTCGCGGTCCGGCGCGTCGACGACGACGACGAACCGGCCGCGCCGGATCTCCTCGATCGCCTCGGGGACGGTCGCGAACGGCGAGGCGGGCGCGTCAGCCGCCGGTGGGGCCTGAGCCGACATCACGCGCCGGATCGTAGTCGCTCAGGAAGAGGAGACAACGAGCCTCTCCACGTACTTCGCGAGGACGTCCGCCTCGAGGTTTACCCGCGCTCCCGGCTCGAGTGCTCCCAGAGTCGTCCCGGCGAGCGTGTGCGGAACGAGCGCGACCGCGAAGGATTCGCCCTCGAGCCCCGCGATCGTGAGCGAGACCCCGTCGACGGCGATCGAGCCCTTCGAGACGCAGTACCGGAGTACCTCCGCGGGCGCTTCGATCCAGACGCGCGCGCCCTCGCCTTCCCGCTCGACCGAGGCGATCCGGCCGACGCCGTCCACGTGACCCTGCACGTAGTGGCCCCCGAGCGGCTCCCCCGCGCGGAGCGCGGGTTCGACGTTCACCTCGGCCCCGGGGCGAAGCCCTCCGAGTGAGGTTCGCGCGAGTGTCTCCGGGACGGCGTCGAACGCCAGAGCGCCGTCGCCGACCTCGACCGCCGTCAGGCACACGCCGCCGACCGAGACGGAGTCCCCCACTGCGGCGGCGGCCGCGACTCCCGGCGCCTCGAGTGTCAGCCGCACCCCGTTCGCGCCACCCTCCACCGAGCGGATGCGCGCCCGCTCGCGCACGATTCCCGTGAACACCCGCTCAAGGCTATCCGTGAGTCCCGGCTAGAGCCCGAGTGCGAGCGCCTCGACCGACTCGCGCACGAGCCGCTCGAGGCTGCCCCGCTCGCCGGGCCCGGCCTGCGCGATCTCCGCGTGCAACTCCTCGACCAGCTCGACCTCGCCCGGGGAGAGCCCCTCGGTGCCGATCTCGTCCAGCCGTCGGCGGAGCTCGTCGTTTCGCACATGGCCGGCCAGCCAGTGGGAGAGCAGGTTGACGATCCGGTTCTCGGTCGTCAGGCGCGTGTCAGAACTCATCTCGGGCTGATCACGCGCTGGCTGGGCGTGCTGGGCGAGTGTGAGGCGAGGACGCAGGTCACCCGCAGAGCAGCGCTAGGGGGGTGAGCGAGGACGACGCATCGCGCCGCCCAGCGCGGCCAGACGGCCCGTGCTTCAGTTCGAAAGGAGTTAGTCAAGGCTCGTGGACATAGGCGCTGAGCAGCACGTCCTCGCCGATCTGGCGAGCCGCCAAACGAGAGAGGCGGAGGGGAGCGACCTGTGAGGCGAGGAGCGTCGGACCGGTGCCGGCGAGAGCCGGCGCCACGAAGAGGAGCAGGCGATCCACGAGCCCTTGCTCCAGGAAGGCCGCGGCGACCGTTGGCCCGCCCTCGAGCAGGAGCGACTGCACGCCCTCGCCCGCCAGCGCCGCGAGCTCCTCGTCGAGCCCGCGCGGGCGGAGCTCGAGCTCCGAGCCGGCGGGGAGGGGGCCCCGGCCGAACGCGAGCCGGCGAGGCTGGCGCGCCACCTCCACCCCCCGCGCGGTCAGCAGCGGGCCGTCGGCCCGCACCGTCCCCATGCCGACGGCGACCGCATCCGAGGCCGCCCGTAGCTCGTGGACGAGCCGGCGGCTCGCCTCGCCCGAGACCCAGCGCACCCCGGGGACGGCCAGGCGGCCGTCCAGGGTCGCCGCCGCCTTGTAGGTGACGAACGGCCTGCCCTTCGCCACCCACGTCCGCCAGGCTTCGTTCTGAGCCCGGGCACGGAAGGCGAGCTCGCCCTCGGCGAGCTCCACGGCCACCCCCGCGCCTCGCAGGCGCTCGAGCCCACCGCGCGCCTCGGGGTTGGGATCGGCGCAACCGGCCACGACCCTCGCCACCCTCGCCGCGAGCAGCCGCTCGACGCAGGGCGGCGTCGCGCCGTGGTGGGCGCAGGGCTCCATCGTCACGTAGAGCGTCGCGCCCGCCGCCCGTGCCCCCGCGGCGTCCAGCGCGACCACCTCGCCGTGCCTGCCTCCCGGCGGTTCCGTCCAGCCCTCCCCCACGACCTCGCCGCCCCGGGCCACCACGGCGCCGACGGTCGGCCGGGGGTGGGTGCGTCCGCGTCCACGCTCCGCAAGCTCGAGCGCCCGCTCGAGCATCTAGTGCCTCGTCCAGTGACGTTGCCGAGCTTCTGGGTCCGGCCAGTAGCCGGTGAGCGTTGCTGGGCGAGGCACTAGCCGAGCGCCTGCGCCAGGCGGTCGTAGGCCCGCGGCAGGTTGCGACGGCCGAAGATCGCCGACCCCACCACGAAGAGGTCCGCACCGGCCGCGGCGAGGGAGCCGATGTTCTCGTGCCCGACGCCGCCGTCGACCTGGACGTGGACCGAGGCCGGCAGGAGGCCGCGCAGCTCCCCGACCCGCTCGATCGCCGCCGGCATGAACGCCTGGCCCGAGTACCCCGGCTCGATGCTCATGCAGAGGACGAGATCAACCTCCCTCGCCAGCGCCGCCGCGGCCGCGGGCTCGGTCGCAGGGTTGAACGCGAGGCCGACCTGGAGGCCCTCCGCGCGCGCGGCCCGCGCGACGGCCGGGACGTCGGCGGCCGCCTCGAGGTGGAAGGTGACGCTGTCTCCCCCCGCCTCCGCGATCGCGGCCAGGTGCCGCTCGGGCTCCTCGACCATCAGGTGGCAGTCAAGCACGCCTCCGGCCCGGTGCACGATCGGCGAGATCCACTGCAGCACGATCGGCCCGACGGTGATCGGCGGGACGAAGTGGCCGTCTCCGACGTCGAAGTGGAAGACCCGCGCCCCCGCGCGGAGGAGGATCTCGACCTGCCCGCCGAGACGCGAGAAGTCGGCGGCGTACAGGGAGGGCTCGACCTCGGCCGTCCGGATCCAGTCGTCCCAGGACATCGAGAGATCCTAGGGGGCGCGCAGGCGCGCGACGAAGAAGCCCGACGTGCCGTGCCGGTGCGGCAGCGTCAGCAGGAACTCCGGCCGGCGGGGGTGCCGGAACCGCGGCCACTCGGCCCCGAGATCGTCCACCTCCAGACCGGCCGCCGAGACGACGGCCTCGTTCTCGTCGGAGTTCAGCGTGCAGACCGAGTAGACGAGCGTTCCGCCGGGCCGGAGCCGCTCCGCTGCCGCGCGGACGAGCGCGAGCTGGAGCTCGGGCAAGGGTCTCGCCCGCCAGCGCAGATCGGGTCGCGCGGCGAGCACCCCGAGCCCCGAGCAGGGCGCGTCGACGAGCGCCCGGTCGAACCCACGGAGCTCCGCGGGCAGCTGGAGCGCGTCCGCCCGGACGACCCGAACGTTCGTGGCTCCGAGCACGGCCACGTTCGCCTCCAGCTCCCGCGCCCTGCCCTCGTGGATCTCGACCGCGGTCACCTCGCCGTCGAGCTGGGTCGCCTTGCCGCCTGGCGCCGCGCAGAGGTCGAGCACTCGTTCCCCCGGCCGTGAGGCGACCGCGAGCCCCGCAAGCTGGGAGCCCCGGCTCTGCGGCCAGACGAGCCCGCTCTCGAGCTCGGCGGGCTCGACCCGGTCGACGCGAAGTGCGTCCGGGAGGTCCGGGTCGGGCGTCCCGCCCGGCCGGCCGGGTCGGCGGCGGTTCCACCGGACGACGGTCTCGGGCGGCTCGTTCTGGGCGCGCATCAGCCCGAGCGCCTCCGCGCCTCCCCAGTCGCGCCACCAGGTCTCCGCTACCCAGTCCGGGTACGAGTGCCGCAGCCCTGCTTCGGCGGGCGTGCCCTCGGGAAGGCCCTCCAGGAGCGCACGGAGGCCACCCGCCAGGCGCCGCAGGACGGCATTCGCGAAGCCGACCGCCCGCTCGAGGTGCGCCTCGCGGACGAGCTCCACCGACTCGTGCACGGCAGCCCGTGCCGGGATGCCGTCCATGTAGGCGAGCTGGTAGCCAGCCAGGCGAAGCGCTGCCCGGACCGGCGGATCGAGACGTGTGACGGAGCGCCCGCCCAGGGCCTCGATCCCGTGGTCCAAGGCGCGCACGCGCTGCACGGTCCCGTAGGCGAGCTGCTGGGCGAGCGCCCGGTCGCGCCGGTCGAGGGCCGCAGCGGCACCGGTGAGCGCCCGATCGGCGTAGGCGCCCTCCTCGAACACGCGGAGCAGCACCTGCTGGGCGGCTCGGCGCGCCGCCGAGGCGCTCACCGCAGGCCGTGGAGGAACTCGTCGTAGCCCATCCGGCGCCTGCCCTCGGGCTGCACCTCGAGGGGCTCGAGCTCGCCGCCGGCGATCCGGGCCTTCCAGAGCGTGACGCGGCGCCCGTGCAGCACCGCCCGCGCGCCGATGTGGGGCGACAGGGCGCGGACCCGGTTCAGGACCTCCTCGGGCGGCAGACTCAGATCGAGGTCCCGGTCGGCTTTGGTCAGCTTCTCGGCATAGGTCGCGCCCTCCTCGGCCTGGGGAACGAAGGCGGGCGCCGGAAGTACCTCGTCGAGCAGATCGCAGGCGAGCTCCGCGCAGCGGCCGTACACGGCACCGGCATCGTCGTCGGGCGCGACCGGAAACGCGCGCTGGGCGGCGATCGGGCCGGCGTCGAGCTCCGGGGTCGTGCGGTGGATCGTCACGCCGGTCTCGCGGTCGCCGGCCATGATCGCCCGCTCGACCGGCGCGGCGCCGCGCCAGCGCGGCAGGAGCGAGGGATGGACGTTCAGCCAGAGCGCGCGCTCGAGCAGGCCGGACGGGATCAGCAGGCCGTAGGCCGCGACGACGATCGTGTCGACACCGAGCTCGAACGAGTCGTCAAGCCGCTCCGGCTGGCGGACCCGAATGCCGAGCCTCGACGCGACCGCCTTCGCCGGCGAGGCGGCGATCCGGCGTCCCCGCCCCTGAGGGCTGTCGACTCGCGTCAGGCAGTAGGCGAGCTCGTGCCGGTCCGCGAGGCGCTCGAGCACGTCGGCGCCGAAGCGCGCGGTCGCCGCGACGGCGAGGGTCAGGGCGCGACGGCCAGGACCGGCCCGGGGCGCAGGATGCCGAGTGCCTCGCTCCGCGCCTCGGGGGTCGTCCGATCGAGGACGAGCACGCCGTCCAGGTGGTCGAGCTCGTGCTGCGCGACACGCGCGGCGAGACCCTCCAGCTCGAGCGAGAGCGGCTCACCCTCGAGCCCCTGCCCCTCGAGCAGCACGGTGGCGTGCCGCTCGACGGGGACGCTCACGCCCTGGAGCGAGAGGCAGCCTTCGCTGGCCGTCTCCAGCTCCTCGCCGGTAGGCCCGAGCCGGGGATTGACCACCGTGCGAGCCTCGTCGGCCTCGTCGGCCTGGAAGACGAACACGCGCCGCAGCACGCCGACCTGCGTCGCCGCGAGCCCGACGCCGCGCGCGTCGTCCATCAGGCTCGTCATGCGCTCGACGAGGCGGCGGAGGTCGGCGTCGAACGTCTCGACCGGCCGAGCTTGCATCCGGAGCGCCGGGTCGCCCCACTGGCGGATCTGGGCGAGCGCGAGCTGGCGGCGGGCCTTCGCCTCCGCGTCGAGCTCGTCGTTTCGAAGCTGTCCCTCCTCGTTGGCCACCGCGGGAGTCTAATCGGGGAGTCAGAACCCGTTTTCAGAGCGTTTGAGGGTCGACATCGACCACGGCCGAGAGCCCTGCCCGGCGCATCGCCGGTGCGGCGGCCGACAGCAGCCGCGCGGCGCGGGCAGCCACGCCCCGCGGGCGATCCGTCTTGGCGAGGAGCTGGGCTCGGTGACGCCCGCGCAGGCGCAGCAGAGGCGCGGGGCCGAGCAGGTCGGCGCCGGCG
Organism: Actinomycetota bacterium; assembly: GCA_013695295.1. Classification (GTDB taxonomy): domain Bacteria; phylum Actinomycetota; class Thermoleophilia; order Gaiellales; family Gaiellaceae; genus JACDAS01. The sequence continues at coordinate 6,964 of JACDAS010000311.1, forward strand.
AGGCCGGCCCGGAGCTCGGTGAGGGCCTGAAGCGGCGCGCCGGCCTCGGGCCCGGAGACGAGGATGCGGACGAGGTGGCGAAAGGGTGGATAGCCGAGCGCCCGCCGCCGCTCGAGCTCGCCGGCCAGGAACTCGCCCACGTCGTGACGGGCCGCGAGGGCGATCGGGCGGGCGTCGGGCTGGAAGGTCTGGATCAGGACCCGGCCTGGCGCGTCCCGGCCGCTCCGTCCGGCGAGCTGCGTCAGGAGCTGGAACGTCCGCTCCTCCGCGCGGAAGTCGGGCTGCGCGAGCCCGGTGTCCGCGTCGACGACCGCCGCGAGCGCGACCCCCTCGAAGTGATGGCCCTTCGCGACCATCTGCGTGCCGAGTAGCACGGCCCGGTCCGAGCCTGCGAAGCGTGCAAGGGTGGCGGCCAGCGCTCCCGGCCGGCCTGCGGTGTCGGCGTCGAGGCGGATCCGCTCGAGCGCGGGCACTCGGGCCGCGAGCTCGCGCTCGAGCCGCTGCGTCCCGGCCCCGATCCGCGCGAGCTGGGCCGAGCCGCACTCGGGGCACGTCTCCGGCGCGGGCTCGGCATGCGAGCAGTGATGGCAGCGCAGGGTCCGGTCGCCGTGGAGGACGAGGGCGACGTCGCAGCTCGGGCAGCGCCTCGTCAGCCCGCAGGCCCGGCAGTGGAGCGCCGGGGCGACGCCGCGGCGGTTCAGGAGCAGGATCGCCTTCCCCCCGCGCTCGGCGATCGCGCCCAGCTCCCCGAGCAGCGGGCCTGAGAGCGGGTAGCCGGCCTCGCGCCGGAGATCGACGATCCGGACGACGGGGAGCGGTCCCGCGAGGCGTGCGCCGAGCTCGATCCGCTCGAGTGAGGCCCAGCTCTCGGGCCGGGGCGTCGCGCTGCCGTAGAGGGCGACGGCACCCTCGAGCGCGGCCCGTTTCGCGGCCACCGTCCGCGCGTCGTAGCGCGGGTCCGACTCCTGCTTGTACGAGGCGTCGTGCTCCTCGTCGACGCAGATCAGCCCGAGCCGCGGCAGCGGCGCGAACACGGCCGAGCGCGCACCGACGACGATCGGCGCCTCGCCGGCGACGATCCGCTCGCGCTCGTCCCGGCGCTCCGCGTCCGTCAGCCCCGAGTGCAGCACGGCCACGCGGTCTCCGAACCGCTCGCGGAAACGCCCGAGCGCCTGCGGGGTGAGCGCGATCTCGGGCACGAGGACGATCGCTCCGAGCCCTCGCTCGAGCGCCGCCGCGCAGGCCTGCAGGTAGACCTCGGTCTTGCCGCTGCCCGTGGCGCCGTAGAGGAGGAACGGCCCGGTCTCTGCTCCGCCGAGTCCCGCGACGACCCGCTCCAGGGCGACCCGCTGGGGGTCGCTCAGCCGCTCGGGCCGGGCCTCGCCGCCGAAGCCGTGGCGCGAGGCAGCCGAGGCTTGCTCCTTCCGCCTGGCACGAGCTCTCGGCGCGACCAGCTCGAGGGCCCGGGCGGGGGTCGACCCGTAGTACTCGGCGAGCCAGAGGGCGAGGTCGACGAGTGGCGCAGGCACCGTCCCGAGGACGCTCTCGACCGGTGCGACCTCTACGCCCGGCGGCGTCGTCGCGCCGAGCGAGACGACGATCCCGCGCGTGCGCGAGCGGCCGAAGCGGACGGAGACCACCGCCCCCTTCCCCACCCCCTCCGGTACCTCGTACGTGAAGGGCCGCGCGACTGCGCGCGCGGAGACGAGGGGGTAGACGAGCGCGTCCGGCACCTGGGCCTCACACTAGACCTGGCACTGGAGGCTAGTCGTCACCCGGTCCGTGCACGACTCGTAAGGTGTCCCTTACAATGCCCGCGTGATCCGCCTCGACTCGCTGTGCAAGCGCTTCGGTGAGGTGGTCGCCGTGGACGGGGCCACCCTCCGGATAGGGCGCGGCGAGCTGGTGGCGCTGCTGGGCCCGAGCGGGTGTGGCAAGACGACACTGCTGCGCCTGATCGCCGGCTACGAGACGCCCGACGCCGGCGCGATCGAGATCTCCGGCACCCGCGTCGCCTCGGCGGGCCGCGCCACGCCGCCCGAGCGCCGGCGGGTGGGGATGGTGTTCCAGGACTACGCCCTCTTCCCGCACCTGAGCGTCGCGGAGAACATCGGCTACGGGCTGGCGCGGCGCCTGCGGCCGGCCCGGGTGCCGGCGCTGCTCGACCTCGTCGGCCTCGACGGCCTGGGCCGCCGCTATCCGCACGAGCTCTCGGGGGGCCAGCAGCAGCGCGTCGCCCTGGCGCGCGCGCTCGCGACGGAGCCGGAGGTGGTGCTCCTGGACGAGCCGTGGAGCAACATCGATCCCCTCCTGCGGGGCCGCATGCGCGACGAGCTGGCGCTCATCCTCGCCCGCATCGGCGTCACCGTCCTGCTCGTCACGCACGACCGCGAGGAGGCCTTCTCCCTGGCCGGTCGGATCGCGCTCATGCGGGATGGGCAGATCGTCCAGTGCGGCGCGCCGGAGGAGCTCTACCTTGCTCCAGCCAGCCGCTGGGCGGCGGAGTTCGTCGGCGCCGGCAACTTCCTCCCGGGACGGCTCGTGCAGGGGCGGGTGGAGACGAGCCTCGGCACCTTCGCCCCGCTCAACCCGAACGGCCACACCCGCGTCCAGGTGCTCGTGCGGCCCGAGCTGCTGATCCTCACCCCCGACCCCCTCGGGCGGGGTGAGGTCGTCGGTCGCGAGTTCCGGGGCCACGACGTCTTCTACCGAGTGCGCCTCGATGACGGGCAGACGCTCGTCTCGCAGCGGCCGTCGACGGAGCTCGTCTCTCTCGGGGCGCGCGTGACCGTTCAACCTCACGAGGCGCCCGTCCCGATCTTTGCATAAGGTTCGCCTGACGCTGTTTGTCAGGTGACCCTTACAAGGAGGCTCGAGGCATGAGGATGGCGCGTGGGCTGGCCCTCGCGGGGGCGCTGCTGGCCCTCGCGCCCGGCTGCGGCGACGGTGCGGACGGAGGGTCGCTCACCGTCTACTCGGGGCGCGAGCAGGAGATCGTCGAGCCCCTGTTCGAGCGCTTTCAGGAGGCCACGGGCATCGAGATCGAGGTCCGCTACGGGGAGAGCGCAGAGCTCGCCGCGACGATCGCCGAGGAGGGCGGCAACAGCCCGGCGGACGTCTTCTTCGCGCAGGACGCGGGCACGCTCGGCTTCCTCGCCGCCGAGGGACGCCTCACCCGACTGCCGCAGGCCCTCCTCGACCGCGTGCAGCGGCCCTACCGGGATCCCGGGGGCCGCTGGGTCGGCACCTCGGGTCGCGCGCGCGTGGTGGCCTACAACACCGAGGAGCTGTCGGAGGCCGACCTGCCGGACTCGATCCTCGACTTCGCCGATCCGCGGTGGAAGGGCAAGATCGGGCTGCCCCCGACGAACGCCTCGTTCCAGGCCTTCGTCACGGCGATGCGCCTGACGCTTGGCGAGGGGCGCACCCGCGAGTGGCTCGACGCGATCAAGCGCAACGAGCCGAAGTTCTACGAGAAGAACCTGCCGGTGGTCGAGGCGATCGCCGCCGGCGAGGTCGAGGTCGGCTTCGTCAACCACTACTACCTCTACCTGCTGA
>JACDAS010000174.1 GCA_013695295.1 Actinomycetota bacterium
GGCCCTCGGCGACGGCGGCCGCCGAGGCGCAGACGAGGCCCCCAGCCGCGAGCACGTCGAGTGCCCGGGCTCGCTCGCCGACCAAGTGCGGCGGCGGCTCGAGGCCCGAGGCCCACTGCACGCCACGACTCGGCAGGAGCGCGACTCGTTCCTCGCCGAGGAACCAGGCGGCGGCCTCGGCGGCGTCGCGCGCGTCCGCGTCCTCCGGCAGGAGGCATGCGAGCGGCCGGCCGAGCTGCTCGTACAGAGCCGCGAGGAGGAGCGGAAGCGCCGGCTCCGAGACCCGCGCCCGCGCAGGCAGCGCCTCGGCGAACGCCCGCAGGCGTGGCAGCGCCAGCAGCTCGCGCACGAAGGGATGGAGTACGGGCCGGTCCATGACGAGGGCCGGAACCGCCGGTTCCGGGGGCGCAAGTCTACGGGGCCTGCAACTCCTAGAATCCTCCCGTGCCGGGTCGCGACGAGCTCGACAGCCTGCTGGACGAGCTGCTTGCCGAGCCCGGTCGCCGCGAGGAGCTCGAGCGTCGGATCGCCGAGAGCTTCGTCGCCGAGCGGGCCGTGCTCGTGCTCGACATGAGCGGCTTCTCGCGGACGACGCAGACCTTCGGGATCGTCGAGTACCTGCTCGTGATCCGCCGCCTGCGCGCGCTCGCGACCCCCGTCGTAGCGGAGCTGGGCGGGGACATCGTCAAGGCCGAGGCGGACAACCTCTTCTGCCTCTTTCCCTCAGTCCCGGCCGCGGTCGCGGCGAGCCGAGAGATCGCCAGCGGCCTCGAGGGCGCGGGTGCGCCTGTGGAAGGCGGTCGCGAGCTCTATGTCTCGGTCGGCATCGGCTACGGGCCGGTGCTCCTGATCGGCGACGAGGACATGATGGGCAACGAGGTCAACCTCGCCTGCAAGCTCGGTGAGGACGTTGCCGAGTACGGCGAGATCCTCCTCACCGAAGCCGCCGCCAGGGAGCTCGCAGGAGCCGAGACCCTCGACGCCCGGTTGGTCTCGGTCTCCGGCCTCGAGCTGCGGCATCACGCCCTCGTCAGTTGAAGCGGCGCTGAGCCTCCGCGAGACCGCTTCCGACGAGCACCTCGACCGCGTCCGCCGAGCGGCCGACGAGAGCCTCCACGTCCGTGCCCTCGTCGAACCCGGAGAGCACGTAGTCCGCGACCGAGCGCCGGTCCCCGCGGCCCGGGCGGCCGACGCCGATACGAAGCCGGAGGAAGTCCCGGGTGCTGAGCTCGCTCGCGATCGAGCGCAGTCCGTTGTGGCCGCCGAGGCCTCCGCCCGTGCGCGCCTGCAGCCGTCCCTGCTCGAGGTCGACGTCGTCGTGGACGACCAGGAGCGCATCGGGCTCGGTCTTGAAGAATCGGGCCGCCGCGCCGATCGAGCGCCCCGAGTCGTTCATGTACGTCTCCGGCTTCAGCAGCGCGAGTCGTGCCTCCTCGACGCGTATCTCCGCCAGGCGACCGGAGAACTTCGAGCGGAACGGGCCCCCGTGTCGGCGCGCCAGCTCGTCGACCGTGAGCCAGCCGAGGTTGTGGCGGGTGCGCTCGTACTCGCGCCCCGGATTGCCGAGGCCCGCGACCAGCAGGTCGAGCGTCGAGGCGCCCCCGCCTCGACGGAAGAGAGGCACCTACCCCTCGGTCGTGCCGGGCGCGCCCGAGGAATCCCCGCCGGGCTCTGCCGGCGCCTCGCCCTCGGGCGACTCCTCGCCCTCCGCGAGCTCGGCGTCCTCCTCCGCAACCTCGTCCTCGGGCTCCACGACGCGGCTCGGGACCGTGACATTTGCGAGCACGGTCTCCTCGGGGTCGTCGAGGTAGGTGACCCCCTCCCGCGTGTCGAGGTCGGCCAGGCGCAGTGTGTCGCCGATCTGCATGCCGCTCACGTCGAGCTCGATCCGATCCGGGACCTCCATCGGGAGCGCCTCGACGGTGATCTCGCGCACGACCTGCGAGAGCACGCCCCCCTCGGTGACCCCGGCCGGCTCGCCGACGAGCTCGACGACGACCTG